>DATMYB010000047.1:0-4911 GCA_035561215.1 Syntrophomonas sp.
ATCTTTATGAGAATGACAAATCGGAATTTGTAGGGGTTCGAGATGACGCGAAAAGCTCACCTCTCTATAAAGAAAGCGAGAAGCAAAATGAAAATGCTACGGCGGACTTTTGGCAAGTATAGGCACAGTCGGACGGCGCTGCTTTGCGTTGTGGTTATTTTGTCGGCCACACTGATGGCGGCCTGCAATTCGCAACAGGATGCACGCATATACAGCGTGGATGATTTGCGCACGCTTGGCCTTACTGAGAAAGATATTTTGTATATTTACCCAACCAGGGGGAACATGACAACCACAGCCGAGGCGACCAAGTGCGCAGCGACCGACCTTCAAAGCTTTTTGCGCATAGTGGAAGGACTGACGCAAGCCGACGTCGCGCCTGATATAGAGCAAAACGCCGTGTCGTCGCTTTACCGAACCCTGCTGTTTCAGGGGACTCCCCCTGTCGAAGGATATATCGCCGGCGAAATCGACGGTAAGGCTTATGTCCAGCGCCCCGACGGGGTCGTCTGCGCGCTGCCTTATACAGAGTATGAGTTTATGCTTGACCTTTGCAAGATCGTTCGGCCTTATCCGGAGGAGCTCGACCAGAGGGAGATGTTGGGGGCGGTAAAGGCTATGACGACCTTTTACCGGGAAGGAACTATCCCGTCCGGCGCCGAGTTTGACACCCGTTTGCCGCAGAATGTTAATTTTACAATTCCCTCCGTGCAAACTGTGGATGATTTTTCTCTCATAGATGCCCGTCCTTACACTTTCAGCGACATCACGCCGCCCAGCGGGCAATACATAGCCGTCGTGCCCTGCGGCTATTATTACGAGCTGCAAATGGGAGTGACCAAAACGGACGGCCAGTGGCAGGTGGACGGAGTAAAGGTCGCCCGCTCAACCCCCCGAATGATGCAGTATCCCCCAAATGAGGATTGGCGTCTTGTGGCTTTTGGCCCTTCCATCACCGATATTTCGGGGTGGGGAGTGCATCAACTGGCCAGGCTGGAACTGTTCGATGATAAGACAGGCGAGGTTCTGTGGCAAACCGACGGGCTTTGTATGGTGGGAAGAGATGCATGGTCTGAAGACGGGCGATACTTTGCGTTCAGCCATGAAACCGGCCGGGCTCAAAATCGCGGGCTGCAAACCATGCTTCTGGACACCACTGGCATGACGGCGATAAATCTGGTTGCGCCCGACGGAAAAGCAGACTCCAGGCTGGAAGTGCGCGAATGGGTAAGCGATAGTAAGCTGACGCTGGACTACAAACCGAAAGGGCAGGAGAATCAAATGGTTGTGTATGATGTACAATCCGGCCTGATATCCTCATGGCAGTAAAGTCGCAGTAACCACTCCCGCTCACCTCAACCCCATATCGGCTCTGTCGCCATAAGCATGGGGAGAAGTAAATAAATGGGAAGCAACAAAAATAAATTCCAATTGGTCGTACTCCACAAAGTTGTAGATTGTTACCGCTGAAGCGTTTTGTATAGAGCATAGTCTATAGCGGTAGATTATGTCATGCAAATAAATAAAAAAAGTACGGCACCAAAAGAAATAGTTAAGGAGCAAACTTAAAAGTTTGCTCCTTAACTAAATGACATTACCCCCGACGGGGGATTCTTTTTTCGTTCATTTTTTATGGGTCTGCTTACTGCATGCTCTGCCAGAGTACCTCAGCTACATCGTAAACCTTGGTGTTCTCCTCGGCTTCGGCGGCTTTTACTCCGTCGGAAATCATGGTCAGGCAGAAGGGGCAGTTGGTTACGATCATTTGCGGGTTCTTCACCAGCAACTGATCGGTTCTGGTATCGTTGATACGTTTGTATCCTTCCACCGCTTCTTCTTCCATCCACATGCGTCCTCCGCCTGCGCCGCAGCAGAATCCGTAATTTCTTGATTTATCAATTTCCATAATGGACGCGCCCGCAGCCTTCAACACCGTCCGCGGCTGTTCGTAAACACCGTTATGGCGTCCCAGGAAACAGGAATCATGGTAGCATATCTGAGCGCCGACTGATTTGCCGGGCTTCAGCTTGCCTTCCGCAATCAGTTTGGACAGGATCTCAGTATAATGATATACTTCAAAATTGCCGCCCATCTGCGGATATTCGTTTTTCAGCGCGTTGTAACCGTGGGGACAAACCACGATGATCTTTTTCACGCCGTAGTTGTTAAAGGACTCCAGATTCTGATTGACCAAGGTCTGATACAAGTATTCGTTGCCCAGTCTTCTGGCGGAATCACCGCAGCAGAATTCTTCCGTTCCCAGGTAGCCGAAACTTACTCCCGCCTTGTCAAGCAGTCTGACCAGCGACTCTCCGACTTTCTTGTAACGATCATCGAAGGAAACCGCACAACCGGCAAACAGCAAATACTCAAATTCCTTGCCGTCTTCCGGCAGCAGATTGACCAGATCCCGGACGCCTCTTTCTTCCAGCCATCCGGCGCGGCCGGCCCAGCCTACTCCCCAGGGATTGTAATTGCGTTCCATGTTGGTGAACGCCATTTGGGCTTCACCGGGCATATCTCCCTGCCACATAACCAGGTTTCTGCGCATTTCCACAATCTTGGGAATATGCTCGATATACATCGGGCAATGCTCCATACAGGCCCGGCAATTGGTGCAATCCCAAATTACGTCGGTCGTCACCACATCGTAAAGCAGACTCTGATCCATAGGATTGACCTGCTCGGCGGCAGCATCGGTCATAGCGACTTCAGAAACTTCCTCGGGATTATCCTTAGCTTCCAGCAGATAAGGCATTTTTTCCTCAAGGTGCTTCTTCATATTCTGAATGATCGTAATCTTGGGATTCAAAGGTTTGCCGGTATTATATGCCGGGCAATTTTCCTGGCAGCGCCCGCAGCGAATGCAGGCATCCAGATCCAGCAGATCTTTCCAGCCGAATTCTTCAATTCTCTCCACACCAAATGTTTCCGCCTCTTCCACGTTGTCGACCATGCGTAAAGCCGAAGGTTCCAAATCGCGGAAGGTATAATTGACCATGCCGGCGAAAATATGCCAAAGTTTGGTGAAAGGGACAATGGCAATGAAAGTGAACGCGATGGCCAGGTGGAACCACCATACCATACGGTGCCACATCAGAATACTGTCCAACGTTGCTCCGGCAAACATGGAGGCAAACAGCCAGCCAACAGGCGAGCAGATTCTTTCGTAAGCAATCTGCGCCATGGTCGAGGACAATTGGATCTGAGCCGCGATTCTGAGGCCTTCGAGGAAATAACCGGTAAGAAGAATGGTAAAAATAAGCAGGATGATCCATCCGTCAGAAGCTTTGGTGTCGTTTAAGCGGTCGGGTTTTTGGATGTAGCGGATATAGGCCAGGACGATCATGCCGATCAGGGCCAGGAATCCAAACACATCTACGATCCAGGACATGCCCATATACAGATATCCTTCCAAATGCGGCCAGCCCAGCCAGTGATGGGCCGCATCAAGACCGGCAGCCATGAACAGCAGCAGGAAACCCCAAAACAGGAAGAAATGCATCCATCCTGCCAAAGGTTTCTTGATGACTTTGGCCTGCAGGAAGGTATTCTTCAGCAATGATACGATACGGGCCCCCGCTTTGTCATTTCGGTGAATTTCCCCTTTACCTATGGTCCACATCTGATATTTCTTGTAACATCCATAAAGAAATATTCCGATGGGAATAAACATGAGGATATAAATCAGCCAGTCGAAGGGAATGTTAGCCCCAACCTCGCGCATGGGGATATCGTAGCCACCTTCTAGAGGTTTAAACCCAAAAATCATGAAAAAACTTCCCTCCCTCAAAATTTAAAACCCGGTTAGCGCCGAGTCTATGGCGATAACAAATTCTCTGCTGGCGTTAAACTTCAGCTATTATCCTATCCATTCGCTCTAAAATAAAGACATTCCGGATATGCCGCGCGGGCATATCCGGAAATAAGCTATTTACTATTATTTCTTGAGCTCATCGCACAGGAGCGGAACGACTTTGAACAAATCGCCAACTACTCCGAAATCTGCAACGCCGAAGATCGGGGCTTCGGTATCGGTGTTGATGGCCGCGATAAATTTGGAAGAGGACATTCCAGCCAGATGCTGAATCGCGCCGGAAATACCGCAAGCTACATACAAACCGGGGCATACGACCTTACCGGTCTGGCCGACCTGCAGTTCATGTCCCAGCCAGCCTGAATCAATGGAAGCGCGTGATCCGCCCAGAGCAGCGCCCAGCAGATCCGCCAACTGTTCCACCACTTTGATTCCTTCCGGACCTTTACAACCACGTCCGCCGGATACAACCACGGCCGCTTCAGTCAGTTCAGGTCTGGCGGAAACAGTGGGGATAAATTCCTTGGCTACTTGATATACATCGGCAGCAGTGGCAGCGGCAGCCGCTTTTACGACTGCGCCAGCACCGGCAGATTCAACCACTTCCCAAACACCGGCGCGAATCGTTGCCAGTACGGGACTGCCAGTTACTTCGACTTTAGCGATGGCTTTACCGGCATAGATCGCTCTGGTAAAGATGCCTTTGCCATCAGAAATCTCAGCGGCAATAGCGTCGGTGGCCAGACCGGTATCCAGCTTTTGTGCCAGTCTGGAGGCCATATCGCGGCCGTTAATGGTGTGCCCGAACAGCACTGCATTGGGGCTGTATTCTTTGATCATGGCCACGATCTGGGCTACATAAGCGCCGGTATTGTAAGCCGCAAAAATATCGTCATCGGCTACATACACTTTGTCGGCGCCATATTTGGCAAATTCTCCGGCCAGTCCTTCTACACCTTTGCCGAAAACAACGGCTGCTACTTCACCGCCGAATTTTTTCGCTTCGGAAAGCATCTCAAAGGTGACTTTACGTATATTTCCATCTCTTTGGTCTACAAAAACCCATGTTCCAGCCATCTATTACCCTCCTTTAT
>DATMYB010000048.1:0-2643 GCA_035561215.1 Syntrophomonas sp.
GTTTAAGATTGACGTCGCTGATCGACTGAATAATACCCAAACGCTTGGCTTCATAAACCAGCCACTCCCTGAAGTCCGGATGAGCGACGCTGGTTATAAGCTTTACTCTTTCCTGCATGGTCTTTCCCTTGAGATAAACGCAACCGTACTCGGTAACAATGTACTGAACATCGTTTCTGCTTATGCTGATCCAGCCGTTTACTACCGGGGAGATTTTGGAGCGCAGCTCGCCTTTGCCGTCAGTATAGCTGGAGTACATGCACAGGAACGCCTTCCCGCCTTTGGACTGCCAGGCCCCTTGCACGAAGTCCGCCTGTCCTCCCATTCCTGAGTAAGGTATGATCCCCTTGGTT
Organism: Syntrophomonas sp.; assembly: GCA_035561215.1. GTDB lineage: Bacteria > Bacillota > Syntrophomonadia > Syntrophomonadales > Syntrophomonadaceae > Syntrophomonas_B. The sequence goes on from DATMYB010000048.1 coordinate 354, forward strand.
TCAGATATGCACTGACCGGAAAGATCGCATTCCATGGTACTGTTGATGGATATGAAATTATCATTGCGGGCAACAAATTCCGGCGTGGCACATTCATCAATCCCATAGATGCAAACCGCGGGATTGTGATCGACCCATTGATACAGTTCCTTGCTGCCTGCCAGGAGAGTAGCAACAAAGCGATCGGGCATGTAGTTCTTTTTGCTGTTATTTAACGCGCCGCATTTATACAGCTCCAGATAGGCTTCAACGATCATTTCCGAGTGGCAGCCCAAATCTTTTTTATGGACTAATTGCTTGCCTACGGCATTGGGTATTCCGCCGATGCCCAGCTGAACGGTTGCCCCATCGGGGATCATCTCTGCTACGTAACTGCCGATAGCAATATCCTTCTCGTTAGGCTCTTCGGAGGGAATTTCGATAAGATCCCAGTCCGCTTCGATCAAAGCGGTTACTTCGGAAATGTGAAAATGATTGAATCCATAGCAGGTGGGGGCGTTCTTGTTTACTTCCAAAAATACTTTTACCGGTTTACCGTTCGCTTTCAGCTTTTGGAACATGGAGTAGGTGTGGGAACAATTAAGGGCCGCGCTGAAGTATCCGTGTTCATCCATGGGAGCCACGGTCATAAAACATACATTGGTACCCCGCACCTCATACATCAGTCTCGCGTCATCCGCAAAACGCCAGACCAGCAAGTCCATCTGGTCGGACACCTGTCTTTCAAAGGGGCTTAAATATCCGCCGCAGTAATGTACCCGGGACAGTACTTCAGGCTTAAGCAGGTCGGTTGCGTTTAAATTTAAGCCGACTATCAATTCTAAATCTTTGACTTCATCCTTCATGACTCTTTCGGCCAACGCTTTGCTTAAGAAGCGCGGCGTTCCATTAATGGTGGGAAAAGAGATTTTATCACCGTCTGCCACTAATTTGACAGCCTCTTCCGGCGTTTTTAATTTTTCCGCATACATCTGACGCCATTTTTGATTCATGTGATTTAGTCCTCCCTTCGCTATCGAACTGTGCAAACGTTATTCGTAAATTTTTTCGCCTTCGACATAAGCATTGATGCTGTCAAACTCGCTGTCCCGTTTAGTCAGATGCTTCAGCTCCTGCGCTCTTTCACGATACCACTCATGCTGGATGATGTTGGCTTGTATCTCATTGGTACCGGTCCAGATCATGGCGAGTCTCATGTCGCGTAAGATCTTCTCCACCGGATATACATCCGTATAACCGATTCCGCCCATGCACTGCATGCTTAAATTAACCACATCCCAGCAATTTTCGGTAATGAATTTTTTGCTTTGGGAACAGTGACGGCGCACATTTTCCGGATCGGATTCCGGGTTGTCGACTGCTTTAGCGGTGCTGTAAGCTACAGAACGGCAAGCATCCAGCTTCGTCGCCGCTTCCGCGATTTGAAAGCTTACGCCCTGGAAGCGGTTGATGGGCTTGCCAAAAGCTTTGCGTTTGCTGGTATAATCGGTGGCAATTTCCAAAGCCGGCCGGGCTGAACCGATGGTCATGGCCGCCGTACCAAACCGTTCCGGTATCATCATTTCATAGAAAATCGGATAAGCGCCGTTTACTTCGCCGATTACACATTCTTTGGGAACTCTGACATTGTCAAAAACAATACGTGCCGTTCCGCCTCCGCGGCAGCCCATCAATCCGTAGACATACGCCGTTTCCACCCCCATGTCGCGTTCGACCATAAAGCAGGTCATGGAATTGGTGGGACCGCCTTCCGGATTGGTTTTCGCATAGACCAGGAAATAATCAGCTCCTTCGCCGCCGACGATAAAGCGCTTTTGTCCGTTGAGGATAAAGTCGTCGCCATCTTTGGTGGCATAGAAGGTTGATCCGAAAAAGTCCGATCCTCCGCGGGGCTCGGTCAAGCACTCAGCGGCGAATTTTTCCCCTTTGCACAGCGCGGGCAGATATTTTTGCTTTTGCTCTTCGCTTCCCCCAGCCATAATGGCGGTGGGAACCAGACCACCGGTAACGCCGTAGGTACATACAAAGATGTAACCGTTTACGCCGTACTCTTCCAGCACGATAATATCGTCTTCCCATTTCAATCCCTGGCCGCCATATTCTTTCGGAACTTTAATTCCAAGTAAGCCCTGACGACCGGCTTCCTGGAGATATTCTTTCGGGTAACTGATTTTTTCAGCATCCATATCCAACAGATACTGACGATCAACGGATTTGGCGAAACTCCTTACCTTGTCTCGCAAAGCTTTTTGCTCGGACGACATGACAAAATCAAACATTACAATCATCC
>DATMYB010000049.1:0-2442 GCA_035561215.1 Syntrophomonas sp.
CTGAGATACTCTGCCGCAAGATCTTCGTTGAGGCCAGTAACCAGATATCCAGTTTTCCCGTGTTCGATTAGCTCCGGAATACCGCCGACGTCGCTTGCCACTACCGGTAACTCACACAACATGGCTTCAAGCACTGAAATCGGCAGGCCTTCCCATCTGGAAAAAAGGCAGAAAATATCTGCTTCTGATAAAAGCTCTATCACGTTGCGGCGTTTTCCCAAAAGAGAAACATACTCTTCTATTCCAAGTGAACGGATCAAACTCCGGCACTCTTCCATTTTAGGGCCGTCTCCGATGATCATTAACTCATGATGGTATCCGGCACTCAGGAGCTTATCTGAAACACGGATCGCAAATTCGGGAACCTTTGGTTCGGCCAATCGTGCAACAAAAGCGATGATTGGCACATGTTCCGTAGCTTTGGTGGGATTTTGAGGTGGCTCCGGAACAGCAGCCTCAGAGATCCCATTGTAAATCAAACAGGCATTGGCTTCAGAAGCCCAGCCGTTACGGATTCCGATTGCCATATCATATTTTGATACAAAAGCTACCTTGGTTGTAAAACGGGCGATCATTTTTTCGATTAGACTCAATATTGGGTAAATGCGGCCGGTTGTATTTATATTCAGATTCAGGCCGTGCATTGTATAGTATATCCTTGGAACACCGCAGATCTTAGCGGCTATTCTTCCAAGAGTACCCATCTTTGAATTGTGAAAATGGGCAATATTATAGTCTGACTTTTTCATTAACCGGATTAGCCTTACAAGAGTAATCAAATCATAGATTGGAGAAAGGTTTCTTCTGATACTATTTAGTGTTATGATTTTTATTTTATTTGTCCTGTGTTGATTCAATTCGCGGACCCAGTCTAATAATTCACCATCAGGAGAAGTCACCAGAGTGATATCGTAGACTTGTTCCGGCAAATTGGATATAATGCCGTAAACGACCTTTTGGCTGCCGCCTACTTCTGAAAGGGTAATTCCCATTAATAACCGGATCATCTTACTTGCCTCCAACTTAAGGGATACTTTTTACTCACTCTGATTCACCCCTTTGAAAACAGTCATGATCAAAATTTTAATATCGAGTAAAAAACTCCAATTTTCAATATAAAAGATGTCGTGCTCAATCCGGTCTTTGATGGAGGTATCGCCCCGATATCCATTGACCTGGGCCCAGCCAGTAATGCCCGGGCGGACCTGGTGCTTGACCATGTAAAGGGGAATCTCTTCCTTAAAGTTATAGACGTGATATGGGATTTCCGGCCGGGGCCCCACCAGGCTCATGTTGCCGTTCAGCACGTTGAACAGTTGGGGCAGTTCGTCGATGTTGTACTTCCGCATGAAGGCTCCAAATTTTGTCTTTCTCGGATCGTCCTTTGTTGTCCAGGCAGTCTTGTCCGAGCCGTTGTCGTCCACCTTCATTGACCTGAATTTATACATCATAAAGTTCTTCTTGTTCAGCCCGACTCTTTCCTGCTTGTACAAAACCGGACCGGGCGACGTTGCCTTGACACAGAGGGCGGTGATCAGCAGGAAGGGCGACAGTACGATGATAAGGAACAGCGAAATAAAAAAGTCAAACAGCCGTTTCAGCCAGTTATTTAGAAGATTGTCCAGAGGGATATGACGGATATTGATGACCGGCAGCCCCTCCACCTCGTCGATATGGGGTCTAGCTGGAAGATATTTCGTATAGAACGGAATAACGCTGATCTTGGTTCCAGCCTTCTCGCAGGTATCAATGATATCGGTCAGATAATGGTATTGGTCATATTCCAAGGCCGCCACCACTTCGTCGATAGAGTCGGCTGCAAGGACTTTTTCGAGATCTTCCAATCTGCCTTTATACGGGATCGGGTTCCTGTGGTTTGACGGGGCTTCATATTCCTCAAGTTTGTCGCTTAAGAAACCGGCGATATAGTACCCAAGGTTCCTGTTGGAAAGAATCTTCTGAACAAAATCTTTTGACAACTCGTTGTAACCGACAATGAGCATCCGTTTGATATTATATCCCCTGGACCGCATGGACCGCAGGGTCCTTCTGAGGATGACGCGGCTCAGGACCATAAGGCCGGTATTGATGACGCCGAACAACAGAATGACCATTCTGGACACGTTTACTTCCTTAAACATAAAGGACAGGATAAAGATCAGTATGACGCCCAGAATATTGGACCTGATGATCCTGCCGATTTCAAGCATAAGCCGCTTGGCCCGGTAGGATTCGTACAGTTGGTAATAATTATAAATCAACAAGTAAATGGGGATTGCGATAACGGATAATTGAAAATAAAAATCGATCTGGATGCGAGGGCCAGCATAAAACAAAAAACGGATGAAATAGGCGTCCGACATGGAAAATAGAAAGATCAGAATGTCGATTAGGATCTGTGCCGTATTAAATATTTTCTGGTTTTCCCGGATCATTGCAGGG
>DATMYB010000050.1:0-3356 GCA_035561215.1 Syntrophomonas sp.
AAAACGCAGGCAATAACCCGATCGTGATTTCTTTACAGAACAGCCCCAACGGTCTGGATTTCACGGATGATCCGCAGCAGCTTGAACTCAATGCCGACGAAACCGGCTATCTTGTGCCTTATATCTTTTCCAAATATACCCTAGTCGTAGCTAAAAGCGCTCATACGGGTGCAGCTCATATCTGGTTTCAGATGCAAGATCACAGTTATCAACAGTACCGAGTCAATAATATGTGTTCTATTAACTGTCCTGGAGCATGGTTCTGACCCTAGTACTCTGTCAACCCTAATTCCACATTTCCTTGTCGGTTAAATTTCCGCATGGCTACGTTGTCGTCAATCGCAATACATCCAGTATTGCTCAATCCTCCGCCTTGCCCTGTAGAAATTTTCCTCGACAAATAATATGCAGACTTAGGGTTGACAGACTACTAGCCGCTCTGAGAGAGGTGGACACAAACGATGAAACGTAGAACGTATCTGCTGACCCTGGTACTGTTCCTCTTGTTTTTTAACGGCAGTATCCTGCTGATGTCGGTCAGCAATCTGAATACCAGCCTCAGCAATACCCGCTCGAACTGTCTGCGGGAGCATGACTTTATTGCCACCTCCCTGGCCAAAGACCTGAATGCGCTGGAAAGCAGAGGGTCGGCGGCGGAAACGGTTTTGCCTTCCATTTTCAATTCCTATGTCAGTTATTATGGAAAACAACATGTGTATCTGGCGCTGTCCCAGGCTGACCGGACGCTTTATTCCAGCCTGCCGGCAGGGCAGCAGCTGACCAAAGCGCCGCCGGCTCCGGCACTGGGGAAAAGAATCATCTCCACCGTGGCGTCCCAGGATCGAAAATATATCGTTGTCAGCGGCGCTCTGCCCTTGCCCTTTGCCCACTACGCATTTTCCTATTATTATGATTTATCCGAATTGATCGCGGCTTGGAGGCAGATGACCTCCCTCCTTTTCCTGGCTGGAATCGCCATTTCCTCCCTGCTGGCCGTGTGTCTGATTTTGCTCCTGAACCGCATTTTCAAACCGTTGCGGCAAATCTCGGAAACCTCGCAAAGCATTGCCGGCGGTGATTACGGCAACCGGCTGCCGGTTAAGGGCAATGACGAACTGGCCGAAATGGCCGCCAGTTTTAACCACATGGCGGAAGCCATCGAACACCAGATGGCCCGGTTGTCTGAAGCGGCGGAGCAAAAGCAGCGTTTCATCGATAATTTTGCTCATGAACTGCGTACTCCCCTGACCAGTATTTACGGATATGCGGAGTATATACAGAAGGCCGCCGCCACCGAAGATGACAAGCTGGAAGCCACTGGCTATATTATGTCGGAGAGCCGGCGCCTGCAAAATATTGCCGGCCGCCTGCTGGATTTGGCTTCCCTGCGCAGCGGCGATATCGTCTTCGTCCCGGTAAGGATGGATGAGCTTCTGCGAAACGTCGCGGAAACCATGAATGGGAAAGCGGAGGAACAGCAGATCGATCTGTCATATGAAGCCGCCTTTGCATGGTTGGACGGCGACCGCGACTTATTGCAAAGCCTGCTGATCAACCTGGCCGATAACGCTTGCAAGGCCTGCACCCCCGGAGGCCGGGTCAAGATTCAGGCGCTGATGCGGGACGGAAAGAAAACCATATCGATTACGGACAATGGCCGCGGTATAACGGAGGAACAACTGAGCCACATCACGGAAGCCTTTTACCGGGTGGACAAGGGCCGCAGCCGGGCGGAAGGCGGAGTGGGCCTGGGACTTTCTATCTGCGAGCAGATCGCCGCTCTCCATAACGCCCGGCTTAGCTTCGTCTCACAGCCGGGAGCAGGAACGACCGCAACGGTCACTTTTTACAACTCTCTTACAAGTCGGTAACAGGTTAAAAATCATGCTGCCCCATACTGTAGTCAGTAACATGAATATGGAGATGTTACTGACTACCGGCGGAGTGATCACCAAGCCAAAAAATGAAAGGGAGTAGATTACATGAAAAAAATACCGACAGACAAACGAGAGTTGCGCAAGCTGGTGCTGGAAACCGCTGCGGTAATCGGCGTCTGTGCGCTGGTTTGCGCCGGCGTCACCCAGGTTTGCTTTTCCGTGGTCGCCAACCAGACCGCAGTCGTTCCCGCGTCTTATCAAACCCAGGCCTTGAATGGAGGCTCCGGCGCCCCTGTTCCGGCTGGTTACGTCAAAGCCGACTATCAACTGCAAACCGGGCCGTATTCGTCACAGCCGGATGCGCAGGCCATCTCTCCGGAAGAGGCCGCCGAACGCGGCGCTCAGGACCTTTGGAAAGTATTTGGTCTGAATTTGCAGGGCCAAACCATAGAAATGACTTACAATGCGGTCACTTCCACCCAACCTCGGGCCAATTGGACCGGAATCATCACCATCGATAATAATTTATCCTACTGGTTCAGCGTCGACGCCATTACCGGCGAGGTTCGCGGCACCCATATGGATAAGTACTGGGATAAAGGCGTGAACACCGGCATGGATGTATCCTTAATCGAAAACCACGCCACATATGACGCGCTGGCCCGGTCGATTACGGCCAAAAAACAACTGCTATCTGATAAAATAGCCACGGTGGAATACTATGGACAGGGTTATTCCAGCAGTCCGTCCGGAGCGCTGAATGCCGATATCCAAATGCGGGTAACGTCTGCAAACGGTCAGCAGGCCCAATTGACATTTTCCAGATACAACCAGGAGTTTCTGGGTGTCGACTATGACTGCTGGATCCAAGAAGCTGCACTTATAGAAGAACAACTGGAAAAGAATTTGGATAAACTCACCACCTCAGTCACCATAGACGACCAGGACGTAACCAATGCGGAAAAGGCCGGATCGTATCTGAAAGTTATCGAAAAAATGACCCCATAGAAATCTCGTCCAATGGGGTGCGGGGCATGGGGACTCGGACCGGGCTTCCCGCTTCCCCGCACCTTTTGGCGCTGGGCCAACAGAGGGACGCTCTTTTTGTGGGATGGCAGTTACGCTTTGAGAATGGCATTGTTTTTATAGGGTCTGGTTATTATTTTTGCTATGAGGAAAATATCAATGCCTATAGGTATTAAGAAAATAGCGTTATAGACTATTGCAGCGAGTATTGGGGTAAGCTGATTCCATCTTATTGATTGGGCAATTAAGATCAAGGCAATATCATTTGCCAAACTAATCAGAACCAGTATGCCGCTCAATCTTAAATCTTTGAAAGCGAAATTAACAGACAATAGCGTTAGTAAAACTACCAATACTATCGGGTTTAATAATAATATCATCATTCCGAATAAAGCTTCATAGTCATACCAGGGTACCCATTTTAAGTTGGTTGAGATTGCCAATATTTGAATG
>DATMYB010000051.1:0-3963 GCA_035561215.1 Syntrophomonas sp.
GTGAATTATGAGGAGCTGGTGGAACAGACTTTTGATGTAAATAATTTTTACTGCACCCCACAAGGAGTGGTGGTTTATTTTCAGCAATACGATATTGCCCCATATGCAAGTGGTATAAGAGAATTTTTATTGCCATACAACAGATGCATAATCGATCCCGCCAGAAAATGCACCAAATAGGCTCTCAATAGTTTGTGAGTTATGGATTCATGCTCAATAATTGATATAATTAGGAAAGCCCAAGCTACTGGGCTTTTCCGTATTTCTGGGTTATTTATGGACCACATGTGCCAGCATTTAGGTTTAATGCCTAGGTACGTTATTTTGAAAACGACGAGGATGTAAAAGGGGATATCAAAGCTATTTTAGGGAGGGGTGAAGATTTTAGAAATAAAATTGCCTTGGACGGCATGGATACTTCAAAATTCAAGGACAATATTGATGTAAAGCTGGTTATGAAAATGCTTACCTGGATTGGTGAGGGGTATGCCGCTCAATTACCCAATATTGCAGAAGTCGATTATAATGCCTTATCCAAAGAGATGGACGATTGTTTGGATTTACTCAAAAACAACTTCTATAAAGAAGAATATATATGATCGCTGGTACGGGCAAAAATGGAAGGAGAATATGTATGAAATCATATGTACTCAGCTTTCAGGAAATCGACAAAACCGAGCTTGCCATGGTCGGGGGCAAAGGCGCCAACCTGGGAGAACTATCCGGACTACAGGGGATACGAGTGCCGGAGGGCTTTTGCGTCACTACCGAAGCGTATAAAGAGGTTATCGGGAATAACGAGGCGTTTAACTCGCTGCTGGATCAGTTGTCCCTTCTAAAAGCGGACAACCGGGAAGGTATTGGTGAAATCAGCGCCAAAATCCGCAAGGTCATCGAAGGAATCGCTATTCCGCAAGGCATCGCTCATGAGATTGCCCGTCCTCTTACCCAACTTGGTGAAAAAAATGCTTATGCCGTACGTTCCAGCGCCACGGCCGAGGATCTGCCGACGGCCTCCTTTGCAGGCCAGCAGGATACGTATCTGAACATTATCGGAAAGGAAGCTATCCTGAGAAATATCAGCAAATGCTGGGCATCGCTGTTTACCGACCGTGCCGTGATCTACCGCATCCAAAACGGTTTCGATCACCACCAGGTCCATCTGTCCGTCGTCATCCAGAAGATGGTTTTCCCGGAGGCGGCGGGAATTATGTTTACAGCCGATCCTGTCAGTGCTAACAGGAAGGTACTCTCCATCGATGCCAGCTTTGGGCTCGGTGAAGCTCTGGTCTCCGGCCTGGTAAACGCGGACAACTATAAGGTGCGTGACGGCATAATCGTTGATAAGAAGATATCCACGAAGGAGCTGGCTATCTATGCCTTAAAAGAAGGAGGAACCCGGGAGAAAAAAATTGAGGCCGACCGTCAGAACAGGCAGACCCTGACCGATGAGCAGATTTTAGAGCTTGAGAAGGCAGGTAGAACGATTGAGGCCTATTTCGGCCGTCCGCAGGATATCGAATGGTGCCTGTATGAAAATAAATTCTTTATCGTCCAGAGCCGTCCCATCACCACCCTATATCCCATACCGGACCTGCCGGATGGGAAAAACCATGTGTATATGTCTTTCGGCCATCAGCAGATGATGACCGATGCCATGAAACCATTGGGCTTATCTTTTTTTCAGCTATTGGCTGACGAGTTTCCCCTGATTGAAGCCGGGGGAAGGTTGTTCATCGATCTGGCGCACGATTTAGCTTCGCCCCTGGGACGAAAGATAGTGTTCGCTTCTGCGGGCAAAATCGATCCTCTCATGGATAATGCGCTCAAGAGCTTAATGAAGCGAAAAACCTTTACTAAATCATTGGCGCCCGGTAAAAGAGCCTTCAGTATGGGTTCGGGATATTTCTCATGGGCGCTGCCCGTTCAGTTTGTCAAGATATACCGCAGCAACGACGCAGCCATCGTTCAAACGCTGATGTCCCGAAATGAGGCGTCTATCAGAGACCTGCGGCAAAAGATTGCCAACCTGTCCGGTAACGAACTGTTTGCCTTTATTATAGAAACTTATAATCAATTAAAAGAAGCCATGTATGACCCGCAAGGTATGGCGGCGATTTATGTCGGGGTATATGCAGTGAGTTGGCTTAATAAGAACATGGAAAAGTGGTTGGGCGAAAAGAGTGCAGCAGATTCGCTTTCCAAATCGGTAGTGGGCAACGTTACATCTGAAATGGGGCTTAAGCTGTTGGATGTAGCGGACGTCGTCCGGCAATATCCGGTGGTGGTGGAGTATTTTCAGCACGCCGAGGACGAGACTTTTTTTGAGGACTTGACCAAGTTGGAAGGCGGTGACGCCGTCAGCCAATCCATACGGGAGTATCTTGAAAAATACGGCATGCGTTGTTCCGGTGAGATCGATATTACCAGGCCCCGCTTCAGCGAACAGCCGACTGCTCTCGTCCCCATGATTCTCAGCAACATCAAAAACTTTGAGCCGGGTGCTCATAACGCCATATTTGAGCAAGGCCTGCGGGAAGCGAGGCAGAAGGAGCAGGATCTCCTCAACCGTTTGGAACAACTGTCCGGTGGAAAACAAAAGGCCAAAAAGACCAGGAAGATGATCAGCCGTTTGCGCAATTTCACCGGTTATCGGGAATACCCGAAATACTTGATGATTGGGCGTTACTGGATCATCAAGCAGGCCCTGCTGAAGGAGGCTGCCCGGCTCGTGCCAAAGGGGGTTATCCGGAAGAAGGAGGATATCTACTATCTGTCTTTTGAGGAACTCCGGGAGGTGGTTCGTACCAACCGTCTGGATTACAGTATCATAACCAAGCGAAAAGAGGAATACGCGGTCTATGAGAAGCTGACACCCCCGCGGGTAATGACCTCCGAGGGAGAGATTATATCCGGTGAATATGATACCGGCAGCATCCCGAAAGGTGCTTGGGCGGGCATACCTGTTTCTTCCAGAACTATTGAAGGCCGGGCCCGGGTCATTTTAAGAATGGAGGATGCCGACCTGGAGGAGGGCGATATTCTGGTCACCGCGTTTACTGACCCCAGTTGGACACCGGTGTTTGTTTCGATCAAAGGCCTGGTGACGGAAGTAGGCGGGATGATGACCCACGGTGCTGTAATTGCCAGAGAATACGGCCTGCCCGCAGTCGTCGGCGTGGAAAACGCTACCAGGCTGATTAAGGACGGACAGCGGATTAGGGTAAACGGAACAGAAGGGTATGTTGAAGTCCTGTAGGAAAAGCCGGATGACAATGCGGTGGATTATACCGCACTGATGAAAAGCCGGAATCCGGAAAAATATGAGGAATATTCCAGGCTTATGCAGGAAGGCATCAAAAACAAAGACAACCCAACCATAGGCAAAGCAATGAAGATATTCATCGATTGGAGTATAGATTTACACAAGAACCATCCTGAGGTCGTAGCCGGTGCAGTGAAGTCCAGTTCAGGATACACCCTTATTTGTCACCAGGTTCAGCTCGGGGTATACTCCCGTAATACTTCACATACGGCATTCCATCTTTATCAAATATAGCTGTTTCAATAACTACTGAGAATCTGCTGGCTGTCTTTATTCCATAATTCTTTTCTATAAAGGATAGTGCTTCATTTATAGGTCCACTGTAAATCACTAGGGCATTCTTAGCATCTCCTATATTGGGCAGGTTATCTTCTTTTACAGTATCGACTACTACGACTGCGTCTCTAGTGGGCTTGTTCCTATATGGATTTATAATTTCTTCCTTAGTCAGCACTTCAATATACGTCCCGGGTATTTCATTAGCGATTGCTCTAGCTATTAGTGATTTACCGCTTCTGCGTTCACCAACTATCATAGTATTTACACCTTTTCCAGTGCATAGTTTTGTTATTCCTTCTTTATCAGTTTTACTAATAAACCCTTCGTTTTCTAGCTCGTCCAGTGTCACCCCTTTAAAT
>DATMYB010000052.1:0-6836 GCA_035561215.1 Syntrophomonas sp.
TTTTTTGAAATCGATCTCGGAATTCCCTGGCAGGCGGGCTGCATTCCCTCCTTGTTATCGAATCATTTTAAGCCGTGTTTCATTTTACCTCAAGCCGGCAGGGGCGATTTGCTCCGGCTGCAATACCAGGCAGGTGATGCCCGGTGACGGCCGTACCCTTTGATAAACTGGTTCCTGCCTATATCAATAAATTTGATGCCTATATACCCAGCCGGCCAGATCCCGAACTTAAAAAAATGTTTGGCTGCTCCAGCCTCTATCGCCTGAATAATAATGAAAATCCCCTGGGTCCGCCCCGGGCCGCCCAGGAAGTTCTGCATGCCTTTCTCCCGCGGCGAGCGGCCATTTATCCCAGCGGAGATTCTTATTACCTGCGCCAAAAGCTGGCGCAAATATATGGGATTGATCCTGACCAGATACTGGTAGGTAACGGAGCCAACGAAGTAATTACTTTTGTGATTAACGCCTTTTGCGAAGCCGGAGACAATATCGTCACCGCCGACAAGACCTTTGCGGTTTACGAGTGGGTGGCTACTTTTTGCGGTTATGAAGCCCGTTTGGTGCCTTTGAAAGACTTTGCCTTTGATGATGAAGCCATGCTGGCGCAGGTGGATGATCGTACCAAGATTTTATTTGTCTGCAATCCCAACAATCCTACCGGGACTTATTGGGATCAGGAGAAATTGCGCCGCTTTTTGGAGCAGGTCGACGGCCGGCAAATTGTTGTGGTAGACGAGGCTTATTGCGAATTTGTGGAAAAGGAAGATTTCCCTGACGGGATAGCCCTGCTGAAGCAATATCCCAATCTGGTGGTGTTCCGGACCTTTTCCAAAATGTTTGGCCTGGCAGGGTTGCGGATCGGATATCTGGTTGGAAATCTGGAAGTGGTAAACATCATACGAAAAACTTGCGTGGTTTATTCGGTCAACGCACTGGCCCAGGAAGCCGCCGTAATGGCTTTGGATGACAAGGAACACTTGCGCCATACCCGGCAATTGATAGCTGAGGAAAAGGCTTATTTGCAGCGTGAATTAGACCGGCTGGGGTTGTTTTATGTAATAAATGAAGGCAACTTCGTTATGGTAAAGCTCCCTATCAGCGATACCCTGGCTTATCGCAAGTTAATGGTTCATGGCGTCATGGTGCGTACCATGACGGGATTTAGATTTCCCAACTATATCAGAGTTACCATTGCGCAGCATGAAGCCATGGAGGCTTTCATCCAGGCCCTGGAGAAAATTTTATAATCAAATGCAATACTGACACGGACGTGTGCATTCGTATCGACTTTTGCAAGGGGATATCATCAACCAGAGAATCGTTTCATTACTCGCAGGCGATACAGAGATATTTAAAAAAAGGAATGATCGAGGGGGAGGTTTTATATGAGCGATAAAGAGAGTAATCCATCTTTGCCTATCCGGCTAATGCAGCCTGAAGATGTTCCAGGTGTAATTGCGTTATACCAAAGCGTTTATGGCGATGATTATCCGGTCAAAACCGTTTATGATGCTGACTATATCGCAGCCCAGCAGGAAAACGGGGATATGATCAGAGCGGTTTGCATTAATGAAAATGGCCGGGTAGTGGGGATGTGCGCCCTATATAAATCGTGCCTGAGCAATCCGGCATTATATGAAGCCGGTCAGGGCATCGTCCCGCCTGAATTTCGCCAGGGGAACATTTTTGAGCGCCTGGTTAATTATTTGTTCGACCAGGTCAGTATTTCCATGGGGCTTGAGCAAATCATGGGGGAAGCCGTATGCAACCATGTTATCTCGCAAAAAGTATGCATTGATAGCGGGTGTTATGAAACCGGCATGGAAATGGATTTGATGCCGGCAGCGTCTTTTGTCCGGGAACAGAGCAGCCAGGGCCGGGTATCCACTTTGCTGCTGTTCAAGACCTTTAAATTAAAAAACCAGGTGGTTTACCTGCCGGAAATATATCAAAATGAAATGCGCTATTTATATTCCGTTTATGATTTTGGCCACCGTTTCTTATTATCCCAATCTCCGCTTCCCTCCGCACCAACCCGCGGTCAGTCGGAGCTGTTCGCCGACGCCGGTTTGGCTCGTTTTACCATTACAGCAGCGGGAAGCGATTTAGCATCGTATCTGGTTCAGCAAGAAGAAAAAGCCCTGCAACAAGATACCTGCATTTTTCAGGTCTATCTCGATTTAACGTCACCGGCCGTGGGCGCGGCAGTTGAAATCTTACGCCAACATCAATATTTTTTGGGCGGTATTTTGCCCCGCTGGTTCGACAGTGATGGACTGTTGATGCAGAAAGTCACGCACCGGCCGGATTTTGAAAATATCCAGCTATATACCGAGCGAGCTAAGAAAATATTGGCACTGATCAAAGCCGATTATGAATCATTGGAAGGCTAGTGTACTGTATCATTCACTTTTGGATAAAGGACGCAGGATGAATTTTCAGTCTGCAAGGGGTCGTCACTCAGCATAGCCGTAGCTATGGTGAGCGACGACAACACAGCAGATGGAAATTCAGACAAGTCATTTGCCGAAATGTGAGTGATACAGTACACTGGTACTCTGTCAACCCTAATTCCACAATTCCTTGTCGGTTAAATTTCTGCATGGCGTTGTCGTCAATCGCAATACGTCCAGTATTGCGATTGACGACCCCTTGCCCTGCAGAAATTTTCCTCGACAAATAATATACGGATTTAGGGTTGACAGAGTACCAGAAGATCTATATTAACTCCACAACGAAGGATAATATCCGATATTATAGGGAGGGCTGGAATTGTCTCTAACCAATAAGCAATGCGACTTCCCGGTCATCTTGGATCTGCTCCGGCAGGGAGAAGAGCTTGTGCTTTTAACGGTAATAAGCAGGGAAGGGTCCACTCCCAGATTGCCCGGCAGCAGGATGGTACTATCCGGGAATGGTATTTTAGCCGGCACTATCGGCGGAGGAATTGTAGAGGCCCAGGCCCTCGATACGGCCAGGAAGACGTTGCAGGATAAAATAAACCGGATCCTCTATTTTTCTTCGCTGGACAATGGTTTGGCAACAGTAGATATGATATGCGGAGGCTCCCTGCATATATTGCTGGAGTTCCTGGGCCGTAACCATTACAATCTGGAACTGTTTCAATGGATAAAACAATGCCATGAACAAAGGAAAAAGTTGTACATCTTTACGCCGCTCCCGGATCACCGGGGCCATTCGGAACCAAAATTCTGTCTGGGGGAAGACGGGACGGTATATGGGCAACCGGCTTTTACGGAAATCCCGGACCTGGTTCGGGAGACGGACTGGACTAAAAACCAGGTTATCCATATGAATGGCAAGGAATATATGGTGGAGTTTTACCCTCCCGAAGAAACGTTATATATTTTTGGAGCCGGTCATGTTGCCGTTGAAGTATGCTCTCTGGCAGTATACCTGGGTTTTGAAGTCCTGGTTCTGGATGACCGCAGAGAATATCTCAACCGGGAGCGATTTCCCGCCGCACATCAACTGATATTCACCCAATCCTTTGAGGACTGCTTCCAGGAGCTGAAGATTGATGATAACAGCATGCTGCTCATCGTCACCCGGGGGCACCGGCACGACGCCGAGGTGTTGGAGCAGGCCCTGCATACCGATGCATTTTATATCGGGATGATCGGCAGCAAAAACAAGCGCGATACTCTTTATCGCAATCTGGTTATGAAAGGATACGACCGAGAAGGGTTGGAACAGGTCAACTGTCCGGTGGGAATCGCCATAGGAGCTGATACACCGGAAGAAATAGCTATCAGTATCAGCGCCCAGTTGATTCAAGCCAGAGCTGAAAAAAGAAGAAGGAATGACCGTTGCGTATAAGTGCGATTATTTTAGCGGCCGGGTATTCTTCACGCATGGGTAAGCTCAAAGCCCTGCTGCCCCTGGAAGGGGA
This sequence comes from Syntrophomonas sp., assembly GCA_035561215.1. Lineage (GTDB taxonomy): Bacteria > Bacillota > Syntrophomonadia > Syntrophomonadales > Syntrophomonadaceae > Syntrophomonas_B. Next base: position 3,914 of record DATMYB010000052.1, read on the forward strand.
GACGCTTCTCCACCGGGCCGTGCGCATTTTTCAAACCGCCGGCGTTGCGGATATTGTAGTGGTTACCGGTTACGAGCGGATCAGCATCGAGGAAGCCTTAATCGGTGAAGCGGTACGGATCGTTTACAATCCCGGTTTTAATGAAGAAATGTTCAGTTCGGTCAAAGTCGGGGCAGCCGGGCTGGCGCCGGAGGCAGATGCTTTTTATGTGCTCCCGGTGGATATTCCGTTACAGTCTGCGGAGATATTACTGCAGATGAACAAAATGTTTAATGAATATGGACCGGAGGCGATCATTCATCCCTGTTACCAAAGAAAGCGAGGACATCCGCCGTTAATTTCTGTGTGCTATAGGAAAGATCTGCTAGCATGGCAGGGTCCGGCAGGGTTAAAGGGGTTTTTAAGTCAATACGAAGCCCATAGTTATCATTTGGAGGTTGATGACGAATTCATCCTTAACAATATAAATACACCCGAACAGTATCAAATTTTAACGGAGAAATTTAACCGCCGGATTTTTTAGCGTTGTTTGCCATAAGTTTAGCAGTTTGTTGGAGGGGGGAGAAAATGACGGCGTCAACCGTGGCTATAGGCACCGCTTTGCCCCGGGCCGATGGACCGGACAAAGTAAGAGGATCGGAAAAATATGCAGCCGATTATTATCCGGAAGATATGTTATGGGCCGGAGTGAAGACCTCCGATCATGCCCATGCCTTGATTAAAAACATTGATATGGCCGCCGCAGCCGAAATGCCCGGCGTGAAAGCGGTTTTAACCTGGAAAGACATTAAAGGGACCAACCGGGTGGGGGTTCCGGAGAACGACCAGCCGGTACTGGCCGAAGACAAGGTTTGTTATAAAGGAGATCCGGTGGCTTTGGTCTTAGCGGAAAGCAGAGCGCTGATTGACCAGGCCGTAAAACGGATCAAGGTTGAATATCAAGTTTTGCCGGCGGTATTTGATCCCAAAGCGGCCTTGCTGCCTGAAGCGCCGGTACTGCACGAAAAGCGGGCGGATAAAAATCTGCTGCTGGGGGGAACCATCGAGCGCGGGCAGGGAGCGGCAGGCTTCCACGATTGCTATGCCGTGGTGGAGGCTGAATTTAACCTGCCTTATCAGGAACATGCTTATTTGGAAACCGAAGCGGGCGCAGCCTGGATCAAGGAGGGAGTACTGGAGATAGTGGCGTCTACCCAGACCCCTTTTAGAGACCGGTTGGAACTGGCTCACGCGCTGGGATTACCGCCGGAAAAAGTCCGGGTGATAGCGCCGTATCTGGGGGGCGGCTTTGGCGGCAAAGACGGTATCACGGTGCAGGGTCTGCTGGGACTGGCCGCCCTTCATTCCCAGGGAAGACCCGTAAAAATGTGGACAACCAGGGAAGAAAGTTTTTTATCCTCCACCAAAAGACATCCCGCCCGCGTCCATTACCGGTTGGGGTGTGATTGTGACGGCGTTTTGCAGGCCATGAGCTGCCGTTTGGTATTGGATACCGGCGCCTATGCCTCCTTGGGAGGCCCCGTTCTGGCCCTGGCCATGGAACATGCGGGAGGCGTTTATCGAATCCCCCATGTGCAGGTGGAAGGATACTGTGTCTATACGAATAATCCGGTGAGCGGAGCCTTTCGCGGCTTTGGAGCCCCGCAGGTTTTGGCCGGAATGGAGCAAATGATAGATATGCTGGCCGAGAAAATGGGTTTGGACCCGGTGGAGTTCAGGCTGAAGAATGCGGTCAGGCGCGGCGATGAAATTGCTACCGGTGTTTTGATGAGCAATTCCACCGGAATTATCGCCTGCCTAAAAGAGGTACAAAGACACCCTCTCTGGGCACAACGCCATCACTGGGAGCAGCAGGCGCCAACCTTTAAAAGAAGGGCGGTGGGCATCGCTGCGGGAATGCAAGGAACCGGGTACGGTCCGATGGTAGCGGATATTGCCAACGCTAAGCTGGAGCTGCTGCCGGAGGGCAGATTTAGAATTTATTCAGGCGTGGCCGATATGGGACAGGGCAATAATGCTACCAATGTCCAGCTTGCCGGGGAATGGTTATGTCAACCGGCAGAGGCTTTTGAACTGCTGCAGCCGGATACGTCCCGCTCTTTGCCCTCGGGATCGTCTTCCGCCAGCCGTACTACTTATTCTTTTGGAAATGCATTGCAGGATGCCTGCGGGCAGATGAAAGGGCGTCTTTTGACCAAAGCCTGCAATATGGGTTTAGGAATCTATGCAGAAGATTTATTGCTGGTGCCGGGAGCGGTACGGCACCTCCCCTCAGGAAAGGAATTTCCCTTGGGATTGCTAGCATCCGTTATGGCAGAACCGGAACGAGTTTGTGTGGGTACCTACCAAGCCCCGGTGACCCGGCACCGCCATTTTGTAAGTCCTGCCATACAGGCAGCGGGCTTTCCGCATTTGGTATTTAGTTTTGCCTGCCACCTGGCACGCATCGAGATCAATGAGCTGACCGGGGAAATAACGGTTTGTGACTATCTGGCCTGCACCGATGGAGGTCGGGTATTAAATCCCCAGCTATATGAACAACAGATACAGGGCGGGGTTGTCCAGGGTATGGGCTATGCTCTGTGGGAGGATTTTAAAGTAGCGCAGGGAGATATCCTGACCAAAGATCTAAGCACCTATATTATTCCTACGGCTATGGATGTTCCCGATATTATCAGCCTTCCCATTGAAACGGATGAAATGACCGGGCCTTTTGGCATGAAGGGAATCGGTGAAATAGGCATCAATCTGCCTTTCCCCGCCATCGCCAATGCAGTTGCCCGCGGTGTGGGCGAGCGTATAAAGGATGGGCCCCTGACGGCGGAACGTGTTTTACTGGCTCTGGCCGACGAAAGGAGGCGGTGAAATGTTGATCAAATTTACTTTAAATAATGAAGAACGGGAAATGAATTGTGAACCGGAC
>DATMYB010000053.1:0-8195 GCA_035561215.1 Syntrophomonas sp.
CGTCGGAATATGCGGTAAGACTAATAAACAGAGAAAGACGTGATAATTATGCTCATAGATACCAAGACTTATGAAATTGTGGAAAAGGCAATGGAAGGGAACGGTCTTAATCCGGAAGAGATCGGCTATCTTTACAGCTTAGGAACCTTTTCCAAGGACTCTTTTTACGTACAATGGGCGGGACGGGAACTCAGCATGCACGCCTCGCAAGGTATTGCTGAAATCCATGCTCAAATCGGACTCAACGGGACTGTGTGCTCCAAAAACTGTCAGTTTTGTTCTTTTGCCGCATGCAATAAAGTGCGTCAGGGCGTATTGGAAATGCCATTGGAAGATATCCTGAATTATGCCAAAGCCTATGAAGAGCAAGGTGCAAATTTAATCCTTATGCTGACCACCGCTAACTTTAAATTTGAAAAACTGCTGGACATAACCCGCGCAGTACGTAAAGTCATCAGCCCGGAAATGCCGTTACTGGCTAATACCGGTGATTTTAATCTTGCTCAGGCTAAATTACTGAAAGAAGCTGGTATAAACGGAGTTTATCACGCAGTTCGTATGGGTGAAAGCGTTGTTACCAGCATTCCGGTTGAAACCCGGCTTGCAACCATTAAAGCCGCCCAGGAAGCGGGCTTAAAATTATGCACTTGCGTTGAACCGGTTGGACCGGAACACACCATTGAAGAATTGGTCGAAAAAACCATGATCAGCATTAACATGCACCCGGTATTCAGCGGAGTAGGCGGTCGTATCACGGTGCCGGGAACGAAAATGGAGAACTACGGCATGCTCAGTTCATCGCGGCTGGCGCTTTTCGATGCAGTTTATAGATTAGCGGTTGGACTTGAATGTCCCCTCAACTGTTCCGGCCATTCTTCGGTAGCGGCAAACGCAGGCGCCAACATCGCCTGGGCGGAAGTAGGCACCAATCCCAGAGATCTGGTAGAAAAAACCGAAAAGGGCGGGCGCGGCCAAAATATAGAAGAACTGCGCAAACTTTTTGAACGAACGGAATGGGAGCTTCGCAAAGGGCCTTCGCCTTATTGGATGTAGAATAGCATGATACAAAGGATTTGATCAAATGAACGACATAACAGTCGAGAATATAGCTGGCAATACAGATGGCATTTTGCCTGTCAAAAAACCGGTCAGAAAATTTATTACGGTGAAAGAACTGTTGCTGCTGCTGTTACCGCCGGCAACAATGCTGGCTGCCTTGAATATTCATATGGCGCTGCCTAATGTTTATCCGGTCGGGTACAAGCCAGTTGTATATCCCCTGTTTTTAGAGTCATGCCTTGCGGTTTATCTTGTATTAACGCTCCTGGCCGGATTTATTCCCCGGCTTAGAAAAAAAATGCTTTATCTGACAGGACTTCTATCCGTGGCTTTTATTTTAATCGAAGTACTGGATATAGCCACATTAAAAACAGGGAAATTAATGCTGCCCTTCGTCCCCAGCCCGGATAAAATTATTTATTCGTTTACCCACAACCTGGGGAAGGTTGCCGAAAGTTTTGTGGCTTCCATCAAGCTGCTCTTTACTGGGCTTTTTTTTGGTACGTTAGCCGGCGCTATCTCCGGCATCCTGATTGGCTGGAGCAAGCATTGCAATTACTGGCTCAGTCCGGTACTTAAGATCTTGGGACCGGTGCCGTCTGCAGCATGGCTGCCGATTGCGGTGGTGCTTTTTCCGACCAATCACGCCGCCAGCGTTTTTATCATCGCCCTTAGCGTTTGGTTTCCCTTGACGGTCACTTTAAGCTCCGGCATCATGAGCACCAATAAAAGCTGGATCGAAGCTGCCCGTATTTTAGGGGCCAGTGAATGGTACATCCTGTTTCACGTGGCGATTCCCGCTGCTTTGCCGACGGCTTTTATCGGTATGTTCATGGGATTGGGATTATCATTCACCGCTCTGATCGTGGCAGAAATGCTGGGCGTAAAAGCCGGTCTGGGATGGTATATATCCTGGGCGCAGGCCTGGGGGGAATACGCCCGGATTTTCAGCACCGTCATGATCTTCTCGATTATTTTCTGCAGCCTGATCAGTTTGTTGTTTAAATTAAGAGATCATTTGCTGAAATGGCAGAAGGGATCAATGAGATGGTAGAACGACATTTACTAGCGCAAAACATCACCAGAGTCTATGACGACGGTGATGGCAACCGGGTACATGCGCTGGATAATTTCAATTTGGCAATCGACCATGGAGAAATCGTTGCTCTGGTAGGACCTAGTGGTTGCGGCAAATCTACTTTTTTAAGACTGGTGGCCGGCCTCGATTTTCCGCAAGCCGGCTTGCTCGCCTATAATCATAAGCCCATAAACGGTCCCCATTATGATCGCGGCTTTGTTTTTCAGGACGCCAATTTGTTTCCCTGGTTATCGGTATACGACAATATCGCCTTTGGTTTAAAAGCCCGGAGCCTTTATCGAAAAAAACAGGCCAAGGTGCAGGAATATATTGAACTGGTGGGTTTGCAGGGGTTTGAAAATTTATATCCTTATCAGATATCGGGAGGAATGGCAGGACGCGCTTCGCTGGCGCGAACTTTTATTCAGGAACCGGGGTTAATTCTTTTAGATGAACCCTTAGGCGCCCTGGACGCTTTTACTCGTATGGCTATACAGGATGAGATCATTAAAATCTGGGAAAGATGCAAACCCATTATTGTTCTAGTGACCCACGACATCGAGGAAGCCGTGTATCTCAGCGACAGAGTTGTGGTGCTGTCGCCGCGGCCGGGAAAAGTCACCGGCGAATTCCAAATCCAGCTTCCCCGTCCGCGTAACCGGACTGCAGATGATTTTATCCGCATTCGCAGGGAAATCATGGATACGCTGCAGTTTAATTGATAAATAGGCAGTCCGGCTCATCGCATCAGCATGACAGAGCCGCTGCCGTTGAGTTTTGCGGACACCGCAAGCCCCACGCCATTGAATACATGAAGGGGGTGTTTTCTGGATCGAGAATGATCCGACTTTATTGGGATACTTTGCTGATATGCCAGTAGAAACTATATGAATGCTAGGAGTGAGTTGTATTGAAAAAGAAATCGATCGTACTGTTCCTGATCATCGCGGTTTTATCATTGGGGTTGGTCGGCTGCGGCAATTCTGACAGCAAGGACGACACGAACAAAGGCGGCCAGTCCGATGCCGCCAATAGCAATAAGATCATCGTAGGCTACTGGGGAGGCACCTGCGAAGCTCCCATTTTTACCGCTTATGAACTTGGTTATTTTAAACAAGCCGGCTTGGATGTTGAACTCTTAAAAATTACCAGTGACGTGGCCCCGCTCATGGCCAATAACGAATTGAATGCTTTTCAATTGACACCCGATATGTTTAAACCCATGGAAAATGGTCTTGATCTTAAAATTGTCGACGGTGTGCATACCGGCTGTATTCAAGGCGCGGCCAGTATAAAAAGCGGTATTAAAACCGTAGCCGACCTGGAAGGAAAAACAGTCGCAGCCGCCAATGGCAGTATCGCGCAAATTCAGATTTCATCGCAAATGGTAAATCTGGGTAAAGATCCCAAGAAAGTAAACTGGGTATCCTATCCCCTGCCCCAGATGGAAACAGCCATGAATAAGGGAGAGGTCGACGCTTTTGCCTGTTATGATCCTTATGCGGAAATAGCCGTTCAAAACGGCGCGGTAAAGTTCTATTCCAATACGTATGACGAAGGCCTGGCTGAATACTACTGCTGTTTCCTGGGTATAAACGGCGCTTATCTCAAGAATAACCCTGAAAACTGCGAAAAACTGGTGAAGGCTTTTTCCATGGCCTGTAAATATTTGACCGAACATCCGCAGGAAGCTGCGAAATTAGCTATTGATAAAGGTTATATCGCCGGTACGGAAGAACTTAACGCCAAATTAATCGGCGATTACAAATGGATTACCGGTGACAAGCAACTTGCCTATGACAGTATTCTTGAAATTTGGAACCAGATCGACCGCGCCGGCGCATTGGAGGACAGCACCGACAAAGAAGTGCTGGCCAAGAACATGTTTGTGTGGATGGGAGATCAGGGCAGCAAGTAATCCCAAAAACATGGTTAAAGATACATTTGAAGGCGCCCACAGGCATCCCGGAAAAAGCTCCCGGTGCCTGGCTGCCTTTGACTAAGGAAGGTATTGGTTGATGATAAAAAGTAAAAATTGGAACATTACCGCCGGAATTGCAGCTATAATTGCCGTTGCGCTGCTGTTGATACCTGCCATTTATCCGCCTTGTACCGGTATGGTGGAAACGGCTATGGGAGGAGCCGTACCTATGAAGTGCCATTGGACTTTCCGGGCGGAGATACTGGTTTCCTCCGCAATGCTGCTGGTTGCTCTGGGGCAGCTTTTTACCAAAGGAATCGAAGCTCGCCGCTTTTCCGCCGGTTTCATCATCATCCTGGCGCTTATAGCGATGCTGCTGCCCCAGAACGCGGTCATTGGGATTTGCATGAAGGCCAGCATGGCTTGCCGTACAACTGCGGCTTGGACTGAAGGTGCAGCCTTACTGCTGCTATTGCTGGGACTATATCAGATTTTTTTTGCTGCCAAATCGGGACATTAAGCGAGTGATATGAATGTTTACAATTATACGACAAAGTTTACAGAAAAGATGGATTCAATCTGTCTCCACCTTGTTTGCGGTAGCGGTCAGTGTAAGTATTCTTTTTGCCCTTTATCTGCTTTATCAGGGCATCACCACGGGGCTATCCACCAGTGAAAACCGTATGGGCGCCGATCTGTTGGTAGTCCCCGCAGACGCCCGGGATTTGCTGGATAACTCGGAGTTATTGTTTTCCGGCGCGCCCGTGTGCATTTATATGAACAAGAACGTTCAGGATAAAGTCTCCCGTATCCCCGGCGTTGAAAAGGTAAGCGCGCAATTTTTTACCCAAACCTTGAACGCCTCCTGTTGCAGTATCGGCTCTGCTACACGAATTATCGGCTTTGATCCGGATACGGATTGGGTAGTGAAATCCTGGGCTAAAAACCTGCCTGATAAAAAGCTGGCCGCCGGTGACATTTTAATAGGCGGGAGCGTGTCCGCATTTTTAGGCAAAGATACGTATATTCTCGGAGAAAAAGTACATGTCGCTGCGGTTCTGGAACCTACCGGAACCAGTTTGGATTATTCCATCGTAATGAATATGGATCTCGCCAGAAAAATGGCCAAGGACAAACCGGAATTGCAGCATTTTTGGAATCGATATGGAGAACCGGATCAGATCGCATCCGCGTTGCTGGTCAAGGTTGCGGAAGGGAAAAAGGCGGAAGTTGCCGGCGCTATTACCGATTTGGGTGATTTGGCAGTGATTAAATCATCGGATGTGCTGCAGGGCGTAAAACAACAAATGGATACCGTATTTTATATTATGCTGGGAGGCGGGTTGCTGGCTGCTCTGGCGTCGATTTTTCAGCTATTTGCCCGTTTTTACTCCCTGGCCTGGGACCGTAAAGGAGAATGGGGACTCTACCGTGCTATGGGAGCCACGCGACGAGATTTGAAAATTCTGGTCATCGGGGAAGCCTTATGCCTGACTTCGGGCGGTGTCATATTAGGATTGGGCCTGGGCGGGGTGCTGTATTATCTGATACTATTTTTGCTGACCAAGCAAAATGCCTTTCCCTTTGTCCCGGCGTCGCCGTTATCGGCGCTGCTGGCCGTCATTGGCATTACCGTACTGTTTGAATTGATCGGCTTCCTGGCGGCCTGGTTTCCGGCGGTGCAAAGCGGTAAAATTGAACCTTCTGCGGCGATGGCTATGGGAGATATAGATTAGAACGGGGGAAAAAAACAATGCTGTTAAGAGCCGACCACATTTCCAAGCAATATGACGACGAAATGATCCTGCGGGAAGTATCATTGGAGGTTAAGCCCCGGGAGTCACTGGTGATAATCGGCCCTTCCGGGTGCGGCAAGTCTACCATTTTATCCATCCTGGGCTTGCTGCTGCAGCCTACCAAGGGAGAAATCATTTTTGAAGATCAGGCCGTTACCTCTCTTTCTGATGATGAAAAGTCCAAATTGCGTAATCGGTCCTTTGGTTTCATTTTTCAAAATCCGCAACTGATCGGTTCGCTGTCGGTATTGGATAACGTTTTGATGCCGGCCAGTTTGGCCCGTAAACGCAATCAAACGGATAAAGCCATTGAAATTCTACATGATCTTGGTTTGGAGAGCCGTTTGAACCATTATCCGCATCAGTTGAGCATCGGGCAAAAACGCAGAGCAGCCATTGCCAGAGCTCTGCTTCTGGATCCGGCCATCGTTTTTGCGGACGAGCCCACCAATGACCTGGACCCTCAAAGAGCCGCCAGGATAGGAGATTTTTTGCTGAACTTACCCAGGAAAGGAAAAGCCTTGATACTGGTGACCCATGATACACGGCTGGCCGGCAAAGCGAACCGGGCTGTTGCCATCGCAGACGGAAAAATAAAAGCAATCGGTCCTCAAAACCTTGACCAATTTACCCAACCGGCCGACATGCCGGCTCAATGAACACCCGTATCAGCGCCTTGATCAGTAAAAGCTAAGTTGAATGAATCGCCATAACAACATGTATTTAGGAGGAAGGATAGAAATGGATAAAAACATAGCCCAGATTATAAATAAAGCCCTGGATGGCGGAGAAATCAATGCCCAGGAACTGAGACAGCTTTTTGCAGTACATTATTTGTCGGAAGAGTCTTTTATGATCCAATACGCGTCCAGGAAAATTTGTGAGGCGGCTTGTGCCGGCAAGGCGGAAGTCCATGGCCAGATGGGTATCAACGTTGGCTCCTGTCCGAGAAACTGCCAATTTTGTTCTTTCGCGGAAGTGAACAACAGCTTTCCCGAAGCCAAGGAAAATCCTTTGGATGACATCATAGCAAACTGTTTGAAGTTTGAAGCCGACGGAGCCAATGCCATTTATTTAATGATAACCGCCACCTACAAGTTCAGCGACTTTATCAAGGCAGGCAAGGCAGTGAAAGCAGCCTTGAAAACGGACGTACCCCTTATCTCTAACGTTGGAGATTTCAATGAGGAAGTAGCAAAAGAACTCAAGGATGCCGGCTTTACCGGCATCTATCATGCAATTCGCCTGGGCGAAGGAACCGTTACCGCCATTGACCCCAAACTGAGATGGAGAACGATCAACGCCGCTAAAAACGCAGGATTATTGATCGGCACTTGTCTGGAACCGGTGGGACCGGAACATACGCTGGATGAACTGGTGGAAAAGACCTTGTTTACTCGGGAAATGAAAGCGGTCTATAGCGGAGCAGGCCGGCGCATTACGATTCCGACTTCGTCTCTGGCGGTTCACGGCATGTCCAATTATGCGCAAATGGGCCATATCCTGGCGGCAGTCAAACTGGCCACCGGTTATGAAATGGTGGGCAACTGTACCCATGAGCCTAATCATATCGGCGCCCTGGCCGGAGCCAATTTGCTCTGGGCTGAGATAGGTTCCAACCCTCGGGATACTGAAGCCGATACCGTCAGAGGCTGGACGGTGGAAAGGTGCCAAGACGTGTTCAAAGAGACCGGATGGGACATTTTAGAGGGCCCGTCGGTGATGTACCGCGAAAAATAAGATGGATTTTATGAATGAAGATGAAGTTGGGAAGGGTAAATCAGTGAATCAATCAACAGGCAAAAAATCAGTAGAGGAACAGGCCAGAGACTATTTTGTCAACGATGGCCTTCATTGCAGTGAAGCGATTTTTAAGGCCTTTAATGAATACCTCGATCTTAAACTGGATGAAAAAACATTGCGGATGGCTACCGGGCTGGCTGCGGGCTTGGGTAAAGCAGGTTGCTCCTGCGGAAGTATCACCAGCGGCGCTTTAGTGATAAGTGCGCTTTATGGCAGGATCAGTTCGGAAGAAGATGATCAATTCATGTTTGATTTGTCCAGGCAATTGCACCAGCGATTTACGGATATCTACCAGTATTCCTGCTGCCGAATCTTGACCAGGAACGTCAGTTGGGCACAGCCGGATCACGTTGCCCTCTGCTCCGATTATATTTATACCGCCAGCAGAATTGTCCAGGAAATTCTTGAAGAAACCGAAAAAACAATGAGACCATCCCCTCCCAAAGGCGGAGAGTTACGACCTGCGGTCGGCTGAAAGGCCCATTGACCTAAAAATATACGGTCTTAACCGATACGCTCGCAACGGCTAACGCTATGT
>DATMYB010000054.1:0-6821 GCA_035561215.1 Syntrophomonas sp.
TTATTGCCTTTATCTACAAAATATACGGATTTATTAGGAACCACTGTGGCTCCTATTTTCATCACCAAAATATAGAAAAAGCCCGCTCTTTAAAAATAGGCAGGCTTTCGCACGGTTTTTGGCAACCAGGCTATCATAGCGCTCAAAGCACCTTAGATCCTATGGCTTTGCGTCCCCATCTTTAGATAGGTTTGCCCTTGACTTTATTCTGTTTTCTACTTTAGTAATGAACTTGGAGCATAAACTCAGGGTTTTTTTGTTCAAATTTTGTTTTGGTTATTTTGGTCGGTTAATACATTTTCGGGGTTTGGCTAGCAAGCTCTAGTACTCTGTCAACCTTAAGTCCGCATATTATTTGTCGAGGGAAATTTCTGCAGGGCAAGGGGTCGTCAATCGCATACTGGACGTATTGCGATTGACGACAACGTAGCCATGCAGAAATTTAACCGACAAGGAATTGTGGAATTAGGGTTGACAGAGTACTTATTTAAGGCCTATACATATAACGTTGACGCGCCATATGCACAGGCCTGCAAAGCAATCACTTATTTATTCGTTATAACCGTCTCTAAACGATCACGTTTTTATCACTATCTAGAAAACGTAACCAACGCCGCATCGGCAGGTTTAACCGGAGCAAACAGCTTGCCATCCGTACCTTTGCCTAACCGCGCCTTGCCGTCTTCGAAGGCAAATCCCCTCGCGTATTTTACGGGAGTTTCGTCGGCGGGATAAACAAAGCTGATGTCCCATAACGGATCCATGAGCTGGCTGAGCTGCGCCCAAATATCCAGGTTATCCACTCCGGCGGGCGGATTTTTCGCCGCCTGCAGCGCTGCCAGACTGCCTTCAGCCGTTATATAGGTGCCGTTGACTTCCAGGCTGGTGGACATGGGCAATACCACATCGGCCAAAGCCGCAGTCGCAGTCAGATAAGGGCTGGTCACCAGCAGGAATTCCAACCCGGATAAAGCTTTAGCATCGATCAAGCCGGCTCCCACCGGATCTTCACCGAGGATGTAAGCGGCGGCCATCCTGCCCTCCGCCAAAGCCTGAGACATTTCGGCGCCGTCTTGTTTGAATCCGGCCTGCCAGATGCCGTTGCTGTCGGCACCGGGATTGATGACAATGATGCCGTTGCGGGGCGAACCGACTTTGCCGGCTATCACCATTAGATTCGCCAGCATTTCCACCGCTTCCGCCGTAACCATAAAGCCGTCGACAAGGATCATGGCTTTTTTGGCCTGGCCGTAAGCTGCTGCCACAGTTTGCGCTTCCGTGCCGGGATTCATCAGTTTAAGCTCTCCGAACAGCTGGTCATATCCCGTGGTTCGCGCCTGCACAAATCCCATATCGACCAAAGACTGGGCTGCCAGCGCGGCCATCATTTCCTTGATAAAAGCGGTGCTATTGGCCGGACCAATGCGCTGTACCGCGATATCATCCAGCAGAGTCTTTTCCGGACTGATAATTATCAATTTGGCTCCCTGTTTCACCGCATTTCTGACGCGGACCGGCACTACTTGATTCTGGTTAAAGGATCCCAGCATTACGATCAGTTCGGTACCGTTCATTTCTTCCAGACGGTTGGTGGATTGGTTTTCTCCCAACACGCCGGCCAGGCCACGTCCGCAATCGGCGGTAAAACTGCCCAGTTGGTCGGTCGCCAACAGTTGCTGCCAGGAAGCGGCAATCTGGGCTTCTTCCAGGGTCAACGCCGGCGAAGCAAAAATTCCAATAGAGCCGGGTTCGGATTTGGCTTTGACCGCCAAGCCCTTCTTAGCAATGTAAGTTAAAGCGTCATCCCAACTGCATGCCTGCAGTTCGTCTCCTACTCTCAGCAGCGGCTGGCTCAGTCGTTCGCCGCCGGCAGCAAATCCGAAACGGCCTTTCTCGCATAGGGTTTCACCGGCATCGGGAACGATCTTGAATACCGTATCGCCGCGGCTGCCGATGACCTGCCCGCAGCCCAGCCCGCAGAAGGAGCAATGACTGCTGACCTTGTCCAGCACCAGCGGAACATTTTTAACATGGGTATTGCGCTCGATCAAGGCGCCGGTGGGACATACGCTGACGCACTGGCCGCAGCTGATGCATTCCGAATCCTGCAAAGGCCGTCCGAATTCCGGCTTTACCAGACTATCAAAACCGCGGTGCACCAAACCGAGAGCACCCACTCCCATATGCTCGTCGCAGATTCTGATACAAAGGCCGCATAGTATGCACTTGGCCGCGTCTCTTTCAATATAGGGATGTTCGTCATGCTCCATGATCGGATGTTTGTCGCCGGCCAACTGGCGCGGATCGACTTCATACTCTCCGGCATAATGGATCAGCTTGCATTCAAAATAATCCTGGCAGCCGCATTCCAAACAACGTCCGGCTTCCCGCCGGGCCTGTTCCGCCGTCATGCGTCCGCCGATTTCCAGGAAATCACCGCGCCGGACGGCCGGGTCGCGATGAACCGGTTTCACCCGTTCCACTCTTTCTACGGCGGCAAAATCATCTGCGGTCAAGCCGGTTCGTTCTACTGTGTATTGTTCACTGCGGGGCAATTCCTGTCCGCATAAATAAGCATGCATGGCCACCGCCGCTTTTTTGCCTTGGGCAATGGCTCCCACCGCGATGCCGGGACCGGTGGCGGCGTCGCCGCCGGCAAAGACACCTTCCAGATTGGTCTGCAGACTATCGGCATCGGTGCCGATACATTTCCATTTATCTATGCCTATGCCGGGCAGATCGGAAGCGTCCACCTGCTGACCGATGGCGGCGATGATGGTATCTACCGGGATCAATTCTTCCGCGCCTTCGATGGGTACCGGTTTGCGTCTGCCGGAGCTGTCGGGCTCTCCCAACTGCATTTTCTGGCAGCGGATGGCAACCGCGCGTCCATCTTCCGCAATGATCTCCTCCGGAGCCAGCAGGAATTTGAATACTACGCCTTCTTCTTCCGCTTCCTCTATTTCGATGTCCTCCGCCGGCATTTCTTCCCGGGTTCTGCGATACAGCACCATGACTTCCTCGGCTCCCAGCCGTACCGCGGTGCGGGCGGCATCCATGGCGGTATTGCCGCCGCCGATCACCGCTACCCGGGCGCCAATATGAGCATCGCCGTTCAGCGCCGCTTCTCGCAGGAAATCGATGCCTCCCACGACTCCTTCGACGTCCTCGCCCGGACAGCCGATACGAGTGTATTTCCAGGCGCCGATTCCCACAAACACGGCGTCATAATTCTGTCTGATATAATCAAAGCTGACATCCCGATTGATGCGGGTATTGCATAGGATGTCCACTCCCAAAGACTCGATCAAGCTGATTTCCTGATCCAGAATCTCCTTGGGCAAACGATACTGGGGTATACCGTAACGCAGCATACCGCCGGCCTGGGGCATGGCTTCATATATGACCACTTCATGGCCTTCCAGCGCCAGATAGTAAGCGGCGGTAAGTCCCGCCGGTCCGGCGCCGATGATGGCCACCCGCTGGCCGGTGTTTGCTTCTGGCACCGGAACCAAAGGATTGTCTTTATAAATATCCTGTTCCGCGGCAAACAGCTTCAGCGCGGCAATGGATACCGGCGCCTCCAGCAGTTGCCGGCGGCAGGCTTCTTCGCAGGGATGGGGGCACACGAGACCGATACTGGCTGGCAGCGGTATTTGTTCCCGGATCAGTTTCAGTGCTTCCAGATATTCTCCATTAGCGATCAATCCTACATAACCCTGGCAATCGGTATGGGCCGGACAGGCTTTTACGCAGGGCGGCCGGCAATCGCCATTGTGATCTGACAACAACAGCTCCAAGGTCGTTTTCCGTGAAGCTCTGACTTTGTCTGTGTCGGTGGCTACCACCATGCCCTGACTGATTTCGGTGGCGCAGGCCCGGGCCAGTTTATTACTGCCTTCTATTTCTACTACGCATAAGCCGCAGGCGCCGTAAATCTTCATTCTTTCATCGTGGCACAGAGTAGGGATTTCAATGCCGTTCTCACGTGCCAGTTCAAGGATCGTCTGGCCGGCATAGCCTTTCAATTCTTTACCGTCAATATTAACGTTTAACATCGTCATCATCCCTCCTCTATTCAACAATTACGGCGCTCCATTTGGAAGGACACGCCTCCCAGCAGCTGCCGCATTTGATGCACTTGCTCTGATCGATTACATAAGGCACTTTCTTTTCACCGCTGATGCATTTAACCGGACATTTTTTGGCGCAGAGTCCGCAGCTCTTGCAACGTTCCGGATCGATGTGGTAGGCGATCAATTCTTTGCATTGATGGGCCGGACATTTCTTATCATGAATATGGGCTTCGTACTCTTCCCGGAAATAGCGGATCGTGGTCAAAACCGGATTAGGAGCGCTATTTCCCAATCCGCATAAAGAACCGGCAATAATCTGATGACCGAGATCCTGCAGCAGTTCTATGTCCCCTGCTTGTCCCTCTCCTTTGCAGATGCGGTTCAATATTTCCAGCATCCGTTTGGTGCCGATGCGGCATTGCACGCATTTGCCGCAGGACTCTTTCTGGGTAAAATTCAGGAAGAAACGGGCCAGGTCCACCATGCAGGTCCTCTCGTCCATGACGATCATACCGCCGGAACCCATGATGGCCCCGGTATTGCTGATGGATTTGTAATCCACCGGCGTATCCAGCAAACTCTCGGGAATGCATCCCCCGGAGGGTCCGCCTAGCTGTACGGCTTTAAATTTGCGGTCTTCTTTGATGCCGCCGCCCAGGTCGTAAATGATCTCCCGCAAACTGATGCCCATGGGCACCTCAACTAAACCGCCCCGCTTAATTTTTCCCGCCAGGGCAAATACCTTGGTGCCTTTGCTGTCTTCTGTTCCCATGGCTGCAAAAGCGGCTCCGCCTTCCTGGATGATCCAGGGAACATTGGCCAGGGTCTCGACATTATTGATATTGGTAGGTTTCTGCCAGTAGCCTCGCTGGGCGGGGAAAGGCGGTTTGAGCCGCGGCATACCGCGTTCTCCTTCCAGGGAAGCGATCAAGGCGGTTTCTTCGCCGCAGACAAATGCTCCGGCGCCTTGTTTTATGATTATGTCATAGGAAAAATTAGTACCGAAAATGTTGTTTCCAAGAATGTTCTTCTCCCGGGCCTGTTGGATAGCGATTTCAGCTCGTTTTACCGCCAGGGGATACTCGGCCCGGGCATATATGATGCCTTGTTTGGCGCCAATGGCAAATCCGGCTATGGCCATGCCCTCCAGCAGGGAATGAGGATCTCCTTCCAGCACGCTGCGGTCCATAAAGGCACCGGGATCGCCTTCGTCAGCGTTGCAAACTACATATTTTTCAGGATTTTTCTCCTGACGCGTTGCATTCCATTTAAACCAGGTGGGAAAACCGGCGCCGCCTCTGCCGCGCAGCCCGGATATTTTTATTTGCTCGATCACCGCTTCCGGGTCGTTGGCTTTTACTACGTTTTCCAGCGCTTTATAGCCTCCGGTTTTGATATAGTCGTCGATGGATTCCGGATCGATATGGCCGCAGTTCCGCAGCGCTATCCGCACTTGTCGGGCCAGGAAATCATTGCTCTGCTCCGGAGTGGAGACTAAGTATTTTTCCAAGGTTTCAGGATGTTCGGCCTGCATAATTTCCCGGGCGATTTCCGGCGTGACATGTCCAAACATATATGATCTTCCGTCGTCATATACCATTTCCAACAAAGGCTCATGGTGACACATGCCGATGCAACCGGTTTGCTCTAATTGTATAGCGCGGCCCTGGACTGAGATCTCCTCTTGCACCGTATCCCAGACCGGCAGAGCACCGGCGGCAATCCCGCAACTGCCTATTCCTATCCTTACGATCATGCCGTCTCCCCCCCTTGTGCCGCTTGTTCCTCGGCATTATATATGTCCCGCACAATAGCGCAGGCTTTATCCGGGGTCAACGGTCCATATGCGCGGCCATTAATCATCATCACCGGAGCCAGACTGCAGCATCCCAGACAAGCGGCATCGGACAAAGTAAATAATCCGTCCGCGGTCGTGTCCCCCATGGACACTTTCAGTTCTTCCTCCAAGGCGGTTGCAATCCTTTCCGAACCGTTAACATGGCACGCAGTTCCTTCGCACAATAGAATGATATACTTGCCCATCGCGGTTAAACGAAATTGCGTGTAAAACGTAGCCACACCGTAAACCTGAGCGCGTTTTACCCCCAACCCGTCCGCAATATGCTGCAGGACTGAAAGCGGCAAATACCCATAAATATCCTGCGCCTTTTGCAGCACAGTAATAAGGTTGCCCGCCTCCTGACCGTACATTTTCAGAATATCATCCATCAAGTGCAGGTCGACATCGGACTGAACAAACTGCTTCTCCATTTTTTCTTCCGCCTGACAGGAGCAGGTCATGGAGAACACCCCTTTCGTTATTAATTTACCGCTGCAAGTTTCCAACCCCTCTTGCCTCGGTTAAATACAATAATTAGCCGTTGTTATACGCCGGCAGTCCGCCCTCGCAAAAACTTTAATTGGAATGGTCAACTTTGACCGTTCAATTTAATTATAACAAGCATCTTTCAACACAATATTCCAAAATTTTTCCCTTTTACACCTAAACATAATAAATTATCAAGCTTTACTGCCAAGATGTAAAGAAAAACCCAAATAATCATGAAGCCATTTATACTTTTCAGATCCATTTGCTAATCCTGCAGCAATCCCGACGATCAATCCCAAAGGCCGCTTTCATGAAGCAAAGACCAAATTTTAAATATTGCAAAAAGGTTGAAACGGGTACTCATAAGAGACAAATCCACCTTGAGAAATTGCTCGATTTTTTTTATGCGATAATAC
>DATMYB010000055.1:0-8467 GCA_035561215.1 Syntrophomonas sp.
GATTTATTATTTGTCTCCAACCGGTACTTATACCGAAAATGTCAGATTTAATTGGTATAAATACTTGGCCAAACGGTTATGCGGGCATTGATGACCTATGAAGACAACATGGTCTGAACGATTTGCCATATCCAGCAACGCTTTCTCGTAATAAGGATTCGGCAGCTCTACGTATGATAGTTTAAGCAGACCATATTCTTCGAGGGGTACAAAACTGAATGGGCATAGATGCACCACGCCGCGTGAGGAACTCCCGGAAAGCCGCTGCAGCAGGCGGACCTGATATTCTGCGGCAAAAGTACGATAACGTTTATCACCCAGCAGACCATGCTGTGCGTAGGAATCTTGCAGAGAGACAATCTTCACCCCCCGCTCAAAGGCAGCCATGATATAGTCAGCCAGGGCATCGGTCAGAATTCCAAGAGCAATTTTGACTTCGTCAGTTTGCTTCAACAGCCACGCCGGCAGCTTTTGAGAGCAAATCAAAGTCAGTAAGGAATAAGGCGCGATTACATTTAAAAAGATGTACCGCGTAGCCGACAACCGCTCTATTTCCATGAACAGCTCCTTTATCAACGGCTGATCCGGCAAATATGGTATACGGGGCAATTGCTCCGGTGTCGTCACCAACGGGGTCACATCAAAAAAACCGCTTGCAGTGATTTGTGTTTGCGCACCCAATGCCCGTGCTTCGGTGACAAAATCACCTGGAAGTGTAAGAAACAGGCTCTCCGCCTGACTAATGCAGTTCTCGGCAGCAGCGCAGTAAGCACTGCTTATATTCAACTGGCGGAATGTTGTTTTCTGCATGGTTAAAACCCCAACGATGCAACAAACAGCTTTTCAAAATCAGGGGTATCCGCTAGTTCAACTTTGCCGATTTTTTCTGCAAGTGTATGCATTTCAGTTCGAAAACCTTGGTTCAAAAGGAACGCAACCGCTCCTGACTGGGAAGTGTTGCCGATGAAACGCACTTTACCTGCAAAAACTGGCGGCAACAAGCCTATATTCAGCAAGCTGTTCTCCCGCAAATGGTATCCAAACGAACCGGCAATGAGGACTTCGTCAATTTCCGTCTCAGGGACAGAAAGTTGATCCAAAAGAGCTGTTATGCCGGAGCGAATGGCGCCCTTGGCCAGCTGCACCTGCCGGATATCCTGCTGGGTAAGAAAAACATCTTCGGTGATAAAATATGCGAGTTTGCCCTCCCGCTCCCGCATCGCGGCTTTAAGCGGTTCGGAATAGCCGGTCTGGTCAGGTTTTGCAAAACGGCCGCTTTTGCCAATCACCCCCACCCGAACTAATTCGGCTGTAATATCAAGCAGTCCGCTGCCGCAGATACCCGACGCCTTAACATTGCCAATGGTTTTATAAAAGGGCTTGCCGTCTTCATCAATTTGAAACTGTTCCACCGCTCCGGGAATGGCACGGGTTCCGCAAACGATATTCATACCTTCAAAAGCCGGTCCGGCAGCGGTAGATGTGGCGGCCAAACTTCCATCATATGCCAACACAATCTCACCGTTGGTACCGATGTCAATAAACAACGCAGCGCCGGCTTTATGCTCCAGACGCGAAACCAGTATGCCGGAAACGATATCAGCACCGACAAAGGCTGATATTATCGGTGGAAGATAAGCGAGTCCAAATGGTGAAATACCGAGATGAACTGTCGGGATATACTGTCCGCCTTTGATATTTGGAATATAAGGGTATTTTCCCAATGGTACCGGATCTACACCGGCAGCCAGGTGCAGCATGGTGGTGTTGCCGCTGTAAATTACTTCGTAGATGTATTTGGAATCAATTCCTGTCGAACTAAGCATTTTGTCACGCAGGAACGAAAAAGCAGAAAGAAAAGCCTGATAGAGCGTTTCAAGCCCGTTTTCCTGCGCTGCGAAATGAATACGGGTCAAGACATCCTGCGCATAAGCACTTTGCGGATTGAGCATACTTTCGGATGCGAGCTGCCGACCTGTAGGCAGGTGAATCAGTTCTGCCACCAGTGTTGTTGTCCCGATATCAAGTGCAATACCGTAAGTCTGTTCCGCAGTGTCTCCGGGTTCTGTCCCGATCAGGGTTCCGCCACCGTAAACCTGCGTTATGCCATCTACAACGCGTTTGGTTATGTACGGATGGTATGTGTATTCAAAAGATTCGCCCTCGGCAAGGATGTTCAATTTGCGATTTTCTTCCGCCTTGCTGCAGACGCTGACTTCTATATCACCGAATACCTTGGTGTGACAGGCCAGAACATAACCCGCTGTCCGTTCGGCCTGAGAAAGGAGTGAGCAGTCCTCGTCCTTTATATGGACCAGTTGTTCGATTTCCGGAATGTGGACGCGGCATTTCCCGCAGGTACCGACGGCATTGCAGGGTGATTCGATTTCAACGTTGGCGGCACGGGCGGCTTCAATGATGGTGGTACCGGAAGCAACTGCAATATCTATATTCTGTTCTATAAAATGTATATTAGGCATGGAATCTCTCCTAAAATTCAATCAGTAACCGCCTGGGTGAGGGCCTTGATATTGCTGAGGGGAGTAGAAGTACTCAATCCACAGGCAGGTGCAATAATATCGATACCGTTGGTCACAAGACTTTGCGTAGTTTTTCGAACCGCATCCTCCTTGCCAAATTGAAGCAAATAGGTGCTGACGTTGCCCATGGTGGTAACCCCGTTAAACTCTGATTTCAGCTTTTGGAGGCTGACCATCGCGTCCACGCTCAGTGCATCGCTGCGGAGCTTTGCCAGCATGGGTTTGATCATACTGACATCACCGCAGATATGAATAATTACTGGTATATCAAGCTCATGCACCGCAAGGGCCAGTTTATTCAGATAAGGCACCGCAAAATCTTCAAAAAATCTGGGGCCCAAGATCTCACCGGTAGCAGTGGGATCGGCGATGGATATTACCGATGCGCCATTTTCTACCAGTAAACGAACGTAATCAATGAGTTGGTCGGTCACATAATCGACAACTCGATGTGAGATTTCACGATTCTTCCTGAGCTGCTTTAGAAAAGTCATGGGATCCACAATGGAAGCAGCGGTGCTAATTGGGCCTGTCACGCTGCCGATCACCGGAATATCCGGGCAATGTTTGGAAAGCTCCGCTACCGATTGAATCACAACACCGGCGCGTGGACTTTTCGCAATCGCACCAATAGGCATATATTCCACATCTTCCACCCCGGCAAAACGTTCCATATCTATCTTGGGCTCACATTCGAGTGTTCCGAAGTTAATCATACTGCCCAAAGCTTCAGCTTCTACAGTCATGCAGAAGGGTATGCCAATATTCTCAAATCCGGTCAACTTCTGCACGTCTTCCGCAAGACTGCTCATCAACCGCCAATCGCTGTGGGCGTTAGGAAGGGTGTGTCCGGTAGCCTTCATAACATCAATAATCGCAGCATTCATCATCCCACCGGGACAAATAACCGGCGGTCGCTCTGTCGGGCTTTTTTGAAGTGTTCGCAGCAAGCGTTCTTTGGGGGAAAAAGTATCGCTCAAATTTCGATCCTCCCTATCTTGCAGCCACCGCTGAACTGAGAAGATCCTCAGTCAGCACCAAACCGCCCTCAAAACCGGTGTATCCGCGGTTAAGTACGGCACGGTTGGATATGGGAAAACTGACACTTAGGTGGGGCGCGCCGATTTTCAACGCCAGCGACCGTTCCAGGGAACTGCCGATGACAAAAGCAGGAGCAATGGTCTCAGCGTATTTGTCCGACTCCTGTATAGGATAGAGTTCGTTTATATATCGTATGGCTTCGCTGGCATTGGTATCGAAGATCACCCTGGGCCCGTTCAAAGGAGCGGGCGCAGTCAGTTTCCCTCTGATTTGCGCCTCCTGTTCCTCATCCAATACATCGGTAAATTGGGTAAGTACTGGGATCCAGCCGAGATCATCCAGCAAAAAGCGAGTGATGGAAACAGCATAGTTTACATCGGCAACGACGACCGCATATTTTTGCAGATCCGCATCGTTGTAGACATCAACCAGTGGTTCGAGATATTTGTAATATTTGCGGTTTTCCGCCCGGATAATTGCTTCCACGTCAACATTCAGACCAAGTGCCTCAGCGACTGTTTTCAAGAGATTTCCGCTGGCAGTAGGACCTATGGGCAAAGTAGCAGTGATATAGGGAATACCGTGAACTTCCTCGTAAGTTTTGGCGGTCTCCACGCCATATACATCAGAAAGCACAATATTGAGCTCTGCGGAAGCCGAATTTTTTAATCCGTCCAACGTGTCTTCATCAGTAAAAAAGGTGTTTACCTCAATACCCAGCTTGGCTAACAAACGGCGTACACCGATAAGATTACCCCGCCAAAAAGAATCCATATACGGAACGATCCCCAATATGTTGACACTACCCTTGCTGGTTTGAACATCTTTTTTCACATATTGTCTGACAATTTCTGAAAGCACTATATCGTAGCCCAGATACGAATTTCCTTTGAATCCCCCGGTATTGGCAGTTACAATATCATTACCCTTATCCAGAAATTCCACGGCAACGGCACGAATATTGTCTCCGATAATTTCAGTAACGCAGCCGGTGATGATTACATATAACTGACCTTCCATCAATTCCAGCGTTGACTGAACTTGTTCCTGCAAGCGGTCGATTCCTCCAAATATAACATCCTGCTCGCCGACATTCGAACTGGGAACCGCCAAACCGCCGCAATAACCGCCGACCTGAAGGGCTGATCCTCCATTTTGCGCCCATGCGATACTGCCCGCGCATCCTATGGCGCAGTGCAAAATAGGTATTGTTTCCGGTAAGGCTTCCAAAGTGGAAAGTGCGCCTCCCAAAGAGCAGAAATAACGCGGTCGTTCAATAAAGCTGCTCATACAGCCGAATCCTCCTTCGGGGTATATTTTTCCGGCACATCCAAACCGGATTTTATATAGGCAAATGGATTTTTGCCGTACCAATCCTCTTTGTAAGGCAAACGAACGTACTGGCTGAGATTACGGTTAAAAGCCGGGTTGGACAACTGTCTATAAAGCCTGCGGGCCAGCGCGAAAGCTCCACGGTAGCCAATATAGGCAAGCCCGGTGTTATAAATTACATGTGAGGGTATGCCCAGCTTGGTTGCGGTTGAATTGCCATTCCAATGGCCCAAAAATAAATCTGGTTTTAAAGCCGTGAGTAAATTTGCTTCCTCAAAGGGTTGGGCATTGGCGATATTGATAACCAAATCTTCCCTGGTATTTTTAAGTAATTTTTCATACTCCACATTGGCAAATTCATCATGATGGTAGGAACGGACGCCGGCTATATCAAAGCCAAGATCATGCAACAAATTGGCGGTAGCCAGCGCGCGGAACTCGCCGGCGCTGATAAATACGCGCTTTCCTTTGAAGAAACTGCGATATCTTTCCAGGGCGGCATTCAGCTCGGCGGTTTCCCGGGCAATCAAACGCTCCGCCGCTTCACTTGCTCCCAATCGTTCAGCAATGTCTCTGATCCAAGCACTGGTATTTTCAATACCGATAGGCATGTGCTTTATAACGTAGGGCACGTCATATTCATCCCGCAGATAGTCCAGCAGATAATCATCGTGGGTAGGACAAGTGCTGATGGAAAGTCCCGCATATTTCAAGGCATACATCTGGTCGGAATCAGCAAAATTCGGGAAAACATTGACTGTTTGATCCATAGCGTTTAAATATCGGATCAGTTCCTGCTCATCGGCAAGTCCCATGGATGAAACCGTAAACAGGTTGACAGTATGCTGTTTCTGATAAGCGAGGCGCTCGTTATACAAATCATCTTTGATGATAGGATCGTTGAACCTTGGGTCATTAAAAACGGAACGGGCAAGACCGTGATAAACCGCGTCATAGGCAGTAGCCCAGATTTTTGTTTTAAATCCTTCGCAGTGGATTGGAACAAGGCGCGCCGACACTTCTTGCTGTGCCCGGCTAATTACGCCGTCGACATCGTCACCGATGATGCTCGGTACACAACTGACAATAACCGAAATGGTTTTAGGCCGATAGAGACGATCCGCTTCCAGGATGGCATTATACAATTTATTTTCCGCGCCGGAAATAACATCGGTTTCATTCAGAGCAGTTGACAGCTAGATTGCATCTCTTACCGTACCCGTGCGCATATTTCCGCCCGAACGTGTATTGGCATTTTGAGAATGTGAGCATGCACCGCAGCCCACTGCCCCATGTACAAGATTAACATTGTCCGGCAGTGTGTTCAGTATGGATATGCCTGGCAGCAGCAGGCAAATCGAACCCTGTGAAAAACTGCGATTGCCATCCTGAAGGCAAGCACAGCTTCTGCCCTTACCGGCCAGGTCGTATAATGTGCCGCCATAAACGATACATGCGCCCAGGCGGGTTTCACGTTTGGGTGGTTCCTTGTTTTGCATATAATTCATTCCTATAACTCCTCCATTGCAAAGATATTAACACCGGGATTCATATCCCGATTAAAGTGTTTGATGGTCAGCCCTGGTAGCCTCGTACAGTCTTGGATATAGTCTGTAAATTTTCAAGGGGCGTAGTTGGCGGAATGTCGCATCCCGGCATAACGATATAACCGCTTTTTGTACCCACTTTATCTATACAGACCAGGGTCTCCCTGCGTATCTCGTCTTCGCTGCCGTTTTGCACCACATCGACAGGATTTAGGTTTCCGGAAAAAGCAATTTTGCCTGCAAAAGCTTCTTTGGCAAGATCAAGGTCAACCTTATAATCAAGGGACATGATTTGAGCGCCGCTGTCGGCAATCAGATCAAGCCGATTCTGCGTATTTCCGCAGATGTGCAGTCCCAGTATCAAGCCCTTGCCGGAAAGACGATGGTAAATGTCTTTTATGTACGGAATGGCAACCTCTTCAAAATGCTTGCGGGAAATCATATCACCGGAAGCGGAAGGCTCAGCCATGAAAATCACCCGTGCGCCGGCCTCGATATACCCTTGCATATAGGCCAGATAAAGCTCCTCTGAAAAACGCATCAGCTTATCCACTGCTGCACGGTTTTTGTAGATATTACGCATAAGTTCGTCCGCACCGAAAAGCAAACCGGTAAGTGTAAAAGGTCCCCACATACTGCCGCCGACCAGTCTCTGCCCGCTTTCCTTTTCCACCAAAAGTCGCGTAACCTCGTAAATTACACGGATATCAGCGTCTTTCGCCACATCATGCGGATCGATTTTATCCACATCATCCGCAGAATTAAACAGCGGCTCAACAACATCGGGAGTACCTTTACGGCGCCACTTGATTTTCCCCCCCACCGCTTTGATTACAATATTGTTATAACCCGATCCGACCCAGGAGATATCGGAATCGACCAGGGTGTACCCTTCGTATAGCCAGTCGGTCAGAATTTGGGGATCAACCCGCAGCGCCTGTTCAAGCGTAACTCCTTTTCTGTTGATCGCCCATGCACCGGAAGAAAGCAAAGCAAAAGGGACACTGTCCACTGGCTCCAACCGCGCAACCCGTTCAATAATTTCAGTATGGTTCATTAATAAGCCTCCTCAGCTATTACAGGTTCAGCAAGCAGACTACGCAGTAAACGCACTGACCCCGCCGCATTTGCGGAATAACCGTCGGCGCCGATTTTATCGGCAAAAGCCTGTGAAATAGGCCCGCCGCCCACAATCACCTTGAATCTATCTCGAATTTTACGCTGGTTAAGAATTTCAATGACTTCCGCCATTCCTCCCATAGTTGTGGTCATAAGCGTTGAAATAGCGATTACATCGCTTTGGTGTGCAACCGCCGCATCAACGAAATCGGCGGGCAGGATGTCGCGTCCTAAATCAATAACGTTAAATCCCGCCGTTTCAAGCATAATTTTGACAAGATTCTTGCCAATATCATGGGTATCTCCCTCGATTACCCCTATTACAACCGTATATTTTCTACCGTCGCTGCTGGTTTTAATATGCGGTTTGAGAATATCCAGCCCGGCATACATTGCGTCTGCACAAACCACTAATTCCGGAACGAAATATTCCTGCTCTTCAAAAAGCTGCCCGGCACGTTCCATACCATTAGCCAACCCTTTGTCGATCGCTTTGTAAGCATCAAACTCTTTTTCCACTGCTTCGTTTGACAATTCTACAACCGCATCTTCGTCCATATCGACTACCGCGTCTGACAACTTTTGATATAGGGCATCCTCTTCTGACATCACATACGCCTCCCGGAACAAAATTATGCATATAATTCATATTTGTTTAGTATGACATATATGCATACTAACATTTCGAAATGAATTTTTCAATAGGGTCATATATTTTTTAAAAATTCTTAAACGCTTGGAAATCGAAAAAAAGCAAGCTTGGATATGGGCGTGGGTGCGGGCAAACAAAAAAAAGGCTACTGGCGCACTGCCCATAGCCTAATTTTATTAATGGCCTTATCCAACGAGAGGATTAAAGGTGCCGGATTCTTCAATGTGACAGAGTAC
>DATMYB010000056.1:0-9060 GCA_035561215.1 Syntrophomonas sp.
CATATATGATAAGTATACTTAAACGTTAGCCACGCCGGCAAGGACTCAAGTCTACTGAAAACATTTTTGGAATGCGGCCGCAGACGGTCGCCAAGTTGACCAGGAAACTGGAGGCTAATCCATCTAAAGGATGGATATGACCTCCAGTTTTTATTTTATGATTTCGAGGTGTTAGATTTGGCAAAAAAAATAAAACAAATTGCGATTTATGGCAAGGGAGGTATCGGAAAATCCACCACCACTTCCAACATAAGCGCCGCTCTTTCCGAGGCAGGGTATAAGGTGATGCAGTTTGGCTGCGACCCGAAAAGCGATTCCACCAACACCCTCAGGGGCGGACGCTATATACCCACCGTTCTGGATACGCTGAGAGAAAAAAATACGATCAAGGCCAGTGCGGTGATATTCGAAGGGTTCAATGGCATTTACTGCGTGGAGGCAGGCGGTCCGGCGCCGGGAGTGGGCTGCGCGGGCAGGGGGATCATCACGGCGGTGCAACTGTTCAAGCAGCAGAAGGTTTTCGAGGAATTGGATCTCGACTTTGTGATCTACGATGTTCTGGGCGATGTTGTCTGCGGTGGTTTTGCGGTTCCCATCCGGGAAGGGATTGCCGAGCACGTGTTCACAGTGTCGTCCGCGGATTTTATGGCAATTTATGCCGCCAACAATCTTTTCAAAGGAATCCAGAAATACTCCAATTCAGGCGGGGCCCTGCTGGGCGGTGTGATTGCCAACTCCATAAACGCCCCCTATGCCAAGGAGATTATAGACGATTTCGTCAATGTGACCAAAACCCAGGTGGTGGAATATGTGCCCAGGTCCGTTACCGTTACCCAGAGCGAATTGCAGGGAAAAACGACGATCGAAGCCGCGCCGGCGTCCAAACAGGCCGAAGTTTATCGCAGCCTGGCCCAAAAAATTGCGGCCCACGAGGAGTCAAAAACGCCATCCCCGATGGAAATTTCCCGTTTGAGGGATTGGGCCTCCCAATGGGGGGATTACCTGCTTGCTTTGGAAACCGGCGAGATACGTTCCATCGCCAGCAATATCTAAAGAAAGCCACCCGAAGTATGAAAACCGCTGGGCAGGTGAATGAGGTTGAATTTAAGTGAAACAGGATAAGGATTACAAACAACAAGAAAAGAAAATGAAACCCTGGAAAATTACGGCAGCTCAAATTCTTTTTTTGGCCGCCATTTTAGCTCTGCAGGAATATGTGGTCGTAAAAGGATATGTGTCAAGCCTGTTTCTGGCGGCTCCTTCCGGTATCGCCGCCAGTTTGCTGGAACTGTTCTCCGGCAGCGACTTGATTCACCATCTCCTGATCACTTTGCTGGAGTTCGCGGCGGGATTTTCGTTGTCGGTGGTGGTGGGGGTCGTACTGGGAGTGTTTCTGGCGACGCTGCCGGCCTTGGATACTTTTCTCAAGCCATATATTTCTTTCGCCATGTCGATCCCGAAGGTGGCTATTATTCCTTTGATTACGCTGTGGCTCGGACTGGGACCCGTCTCAAAAGTGTTTGTGGTATTTGTGTTCAGTGTTTTCCCGATTTTGTTCAATACGGTTGCCGGCGTCAGGCAGACGTCGGTCAATCACATTAAGGTGGCCCGTACCCTTGAAGCCAGCAAATACCAAATTACCATGAAGGTTTTTCTGCCCTCGGCCATGCCTACGATTTTTGCCAGCCTGCATGTGGCGGCGGCGACAGCTATCGTCGGCGCCGTATTTGCGGAAATGCTGGGGGCCAGAGCCGGCATAGGCACAATGCTGTCAAAAGCTTCGCAGTTGTATGAAACGGGAGAACTATTTGCATTGATTATTATCATTACCGTCTTTTCAATTCTGGTGACCCAGATCATCACGTTCATAGAAAAGAAGATCGTATTAAAATGGCAGAGTTAGTACTCTGTCAACCCTAAGTCCGTATATTATTTGTCGAGGGAAATTTCTGCAGGGCAAGGGGTCGTCGCTTGTACTACTGGATGTATTGCGATCGACGACAACACAGCCCTGCGCCTCGCCTAGCGAGGATTTAGCCGGCGGGAATGGAAGTTTTAGGTCTAACAGACTACTAGATATTAAAAAATAAGTGTAGGAGAGAGCGAATATGAAAAAATCGAATCGAGTCAGGTTATTAACAATCTTAGTTCTACTTGCAGCGCTGCTTGCCGGCTGCGGCGGCAATAATGCCCCGGCCGGAGGTAAGGAGGAGAACGCAAAAGCAACGCCGGAAACAGCCAGTGATTCTTATACGGTTAAATATGGTTCCATCGGTGCGACGCTGGGACTCCAGGCTTTTTGGTGGGGGCTTGACCGGGGCGTCTACAAGGATGCAGGCATCAATTTGAATGTAATGGATACCGATAGTTTTCCTGGTCCTCAATTGGTAGCCGCCTATAAAAACGGCTAACTGAATTTCGGCGATATGAACACGACGACGGCTATCAGCGCCATCGCCAATGGCGCGCCCATAAAAATTGTGGGTTCCATGACGAGAACCAAAAGCGCCTTTTATTTGATCGCCAACCCTTCCATCCAATCAATTGCCGACCTCAAAGGGAAAAATATCGGGATATTTATGTCCGGAACGGGTTTTGAGCTGGTGGTACGGGAAATTTTAAAACAAAACGGCCTTGATCCCGATAAGGATGTAACGCTGGTGGCCAATGGAAATGCCTGGGCCAACGTAAGCGCCAGCCTGGACGCTAAACAGGTGGATGCCAGTATAGCGGTGGAGCCACTGGTGTCTTTAGGGGAAAAAAGCGGCAAGTATAAAATTTTGGCGGCTTCCAAGGATTACGTCCCTTCTTTTCAGACCGGTGTGGAAGTGGCCAGCGATAAGTTTATCGCGGAGCACCCGGAGCTCTTGCGTCAGCTTTTAAAACTGTATTATGAGAACAATCAGTACGCCAAAGACAACCCGGACGGCTATACGGACTTTGTGGCCGACAAACTCCGTCTGGACAGGGATGTGGTGGCTGCCGCCCTAACACGGGAAACGCCTATCTGGGATAATACGCCGGCATTAAATCTTCAATATTTGAACGATACGCAGGACCTTCAGATTGCCAACGGCTTTCAGAAGGAAAAATATGACCTGTCCAAATTTGTTGACGACCGCTTTTTGCCTAATAAATAGCTAGGGGAAGTAAAACGTATGCCGGAAATCGTATTGCAGAACATAGAGAAAATTTATCCGGGACCAAATGGGGTTAAAGCCCTGGCAGATATAGAACTGACGATACAGAACGGTGAATTTGTGTCGGTTATCGGACCGAGCGGCTGCGGGAAGAGCACGCTGCTGGAGATTATCGCCGGACTTCAACCAGCTTCGCAGGGACAGGTGCTCATAGATGGAGTGCCTGTCCTGGCCCCCAGCCGCCGGATCGGGGTGGTCTTCCAGGATTCTTCCCTGTTTCCCTGGCGTACGGTGCTGGAGAACGTCGAGCTGGGACTTGAACTGCAGGGAAAAAGCAAAGCGGCCAGGCGGGACCTGGCCCGAAAATATATTGATCTTGTCAATCTCCATGGCTTTGAGCATCGATATCCTCACCAACTTTCCGGCGGTATGAGACAACGGATCGGCCTGGCCAGAACGCTGATCAACGATCCGAAGGTACTGCTTATGGATGAGCCCTTTGGCGCTGTCGATCATCTTACGCGCATCCAACTGCAGGATGAATTGCTGTCGATTTGGGAGAAGGATAAGAAAACGGTGGTATTTATTACCCATGATGTTTCCGAGGCCATTTATTTAAGCACCCGGGTGGTGCTGCTCTCGGCGCGTCCCGGCAGAATCCGCAACATCCATGGCATTCCTTTGCATACCCGGCAGGACCGCAATAATATGGAGCTGATCAAAATTGCCGAAGAGATTTATGGGGAGCTCAATTATGACAAACCAACCGATGAACCGGACTATTATCTTTAATGAAGGAGGGCTTTCGCATGAGTGATGAAGCCGTTGCCAAGAGGTTGAAACGGGAAGAGTATTTGACGCTGGCGCCTTCGGAATTCCGAGCCTTTTTTCGGCAGAGAATCCATATCCTCGTCGAAAAAAACCTGTACGGCGCTGTGCTAAACGATAAAAAAATAGCTGCCGGGGCCATAGAAATGGCCAACGAATTGGTTTCAATCTGGCTGGAAAAGGGATTGCCGGAGGATGCGCCTGATTTTTTGTGGGGCCGGGAGGCCATCCGCACGGCGGAGAACTGGGCCCAGGGCATAAAACCGGATTTGTTCCGCCACAGTCCGTACCAACTTTTGCCTAGCGAAGTGGAGGCATTTGACCACGTGATCAGGGAACGCCGCTCTGTGCGGGCGTGGGGTCAGAGGTACGTTGCTGATGAGACGGTGGACCTGCTGCTGGAGGCAGGAATATGGGCGGCCAATTCTTGCAACCAGCAGGCGGTACGTTACATCGTAGTCAGGGAGGAAAACGCGCCGCACTTGGTGCCGGTGAACATTCCCTATCCCGGTCCCGTTCATATCCTGATTTTACAGGATGAGCGCAATTATAACGCCAATTCCATCATGCCGGTCCGCAACCGGCTGCTGGACGCCGGGGCCGTGGCACAGAATATCGTGCTCACCGCCCATGCTCACGGCTTGGCCAGCGTATGGCTTACCCACAGTGACCAGGCTATACGGAAACTGCGGGACCATTTTCAACTGGAAGATTATATAAATATCATAACGCTGGTAGATGTGGGCTATCCTGGATATGCGCCACCGCCTGTGGCCAGAATTGGTCTCCGGGATATCCTCCTCCGGCGCATTTAAACGACACAGTACTCTGTCAACCCTAAGTCCGTATATGATTTGTCGAGGGAAATTTTTGCAGGGCAAGGGGTCGTCAATCGCAATACTGGACGTATTGCGATTGACGACAACGCAGCCATACGAAAATTTAACCGACAAGGAAATATGGAATTAGGGTTGACAGAGTACTAATATCACGTATTAAGGAGGCTCAGGATATGACTGTAAACCTAGAAGTGGCAGAGGTTGCCGCCAGAGAAATCCGGCTTGGCTCCATCACGGGATACCAGGGCACGGTAAAAGATCTGGTGGAGAAATCCCACAGCGGCTGCCTCAGGGGAAGGGGAAGGTGCTTTTCTCAGGCCAGTTCATGCAATTCCAGCACCGCGCAGATGTATCTCTCGGAAATCAGAGACGCGGTGATCGTCAATCATGCGCCGGTGGGATGCGCTGCCGACGAGGTCTTTAATAATCAGCTGAACCGGATTTCCGAAGGATTCCGCGGCTGGACGCCGCGCAATATAAACATGCTGAATACCAATCTGAACAAAGAGGATACGGTGTTCGGAGCAGACGACAAGCTGCGGGCAACCATCAGGGAGGCGCGCCGCCGCTATGACCCGAAGGCGATTTTTGTTTCCACCTCCTGTGTCGCTGCCATCATCGGCGAGGATGTAAAAAGCATCTCCGAAGAGATGGAAAGAGAATTAGGCATTCCCGTAGCGCCTGTCTTTTGTGAAGGGTTCAAGACGAAAGTCTGGGCTTCCGGGTTCGACGCCGCCTTTCATGCCATATTGACGCATATCGTCAGGCCGCCGGAGAAGAAGAGCAACAGGGTGAACATATTTCAGTTCCATGCAAAGGCACGCGCCGAAATTACGGAAATGTTCTCCCATTTCGGATTGGAACCGGTATTTATGGTCGCCCAATGCACGGTGGAAGAACTTGCCCGCATGTCCGAAGCAGCTGCCAGCCTGGCTATTTGCGGCACGTTGTCCACTTATATCGAAAACGCGCTGGAGGAAATTTACGGGGTACCTGTGGGCAGAACCCTGCATCCCCAGGGCATTGCCGGCATAGAGAGCTGGTTGCGCGGTTTGGGCGAGATCACGGGCAAGGAGGCCGAGGTGGAAGCATATATCGCAAGGGAGCGGGCAAAAGCGCTGCCGGAAATAGAAAAAATCAGAGAACAGCTCAGGGGTCACACCGCGGTTGTCGGCATGGGGCCGGGGTTCGCCCACGATTACGTCCGTGTGCTGGGAGAGTTGGGCGTGGAAGTGCTTTTTGCCGCCTCCTGGCATTACGATACCCGCTTTGACGATGGCCGCATCCCGGATTCAGCCCAGCAATTGTACGACGATAAAAACAATATTCCTATCAGCGTGTGCGACCAGCAGAGTTTTGAGATGATGAACGTGCTGAACAAGCTGCGGCCCGATATTTATATCTCCCGCCATGGGAGTACGCCCGGATATTGTATAAAATTAGGCATTACCTGCTTATCCATCACCGATGAATATGATGTTTTCGGCTATAACGGCACCATTAACTTCGGTTATAAGCTATTGGACGCCTTTGCCAATGTAAGCCGGGAGAAGAACATGTCAAAATGGCTCAAACTTCCGTATACCCACTGGTGGATGGAGCAAAACGGATTTTCTTTATTAGAAAAGGAGAACAAATAACATGTCAGAATGCGTTGGCCAATTACGGCATGTCTGTTCTTTGGGCGGCATGCAAACGGTGGTTTCCATTGAGAGAGCGGTGCCGATCCTGCATGCCGGACCGGGCTGCATGGCCAAAATCAGCGGCGCGGTAAGCCAGTTCAACGGTTCCCGGGGAGCAGGTTATCAGGGCGGGGAACAGATACCATGCACAAATTTGATGGAATCCGATGTCATTTTCGGCGGCGAGGAAAAGCTGAGAAGCGTCATCCGGAACGCGCATAAAATCATGGACGCAGACATTTTTGTGGTGCTGACCAGTTGCATACCGGAGATTGTCGGCGACGACGTTGCCAGGGTGACGAAAGATTTTCGGGACGAAAAAGTTGCCACGGTGTACGCCGAAACCGGAGGCTTCAACGGTACCAATTACGTAGGCCATGAAATTGTTGTGGACGCGCTGATCGACCAGTATCTGAAGCCCGCAGCCAAAAAACAACCTGGGCTGGTGAATGTCTGGAGCGTGGTGCCGTATCAGGATCCCTGCTGGTCAGGAAATTATAATGAGCTGGAAAGACTGCTCACCGAGATTGGTTTGATCCCCAACATCATATTTGGCTACAACCGGGGACTGGCCGCGCTGGACAGAGTCCCCCAGGCTGAATTCAACCTGCTGGTTTCACCTTGGACCGGCCTGCGGAATGTCAAGAAACTGGAAGAAAAATTTAACACTCCTTTCCTGCATTACCCGGCGCTGCCCATCGGTCCCACAGAGACCGGCCGCTTTTTGAGAACCGTCGGCAGTTTTGCCGGGCTGCCCCAGGATCACATAGAAGCGGTGATCGAAAAACACGAAAGAGAATACTATCATTATTTTGAAACTACCCTGGAAGTCATTTACGAAACGCGAGTGCTGCCCAATCATTTTCTGACGGTGGCCGACAGTTTTTATGCACTGGGCATAGCCAGGTTCTTTATCAACGATATGGGGATGATCCCCGAGACGCAGTTTGTGACCGACGGAGTGCTGCCCGAGTATCAGAATCTGGTCAGGGAAGAGTTCCGGCAATTTAATTACAATCTCATACCCGAGCTGGTGTTTTCCAATGATGGCAGTCATGTGCAGGAGGAAATCCGCAAAATGAAATTTAAGAGCAGACCGTTGATCATCGGCAGTGCCTGGGAAAGAGAACTTGCCAATGAGGTGGGCGGCTATCAAGCCTCTATTTCGATGCCGGTCTGGGAAAGGCTGATTATGAAGCGTTTTTACGTGGGCTACGACGGAGCGCTGAATCTGCTGGAGGACGTTTACACCTCCATCCTGTCCAAGCTGAGAGGATGACCTGCCGGGAATGGCGTTGACAATGTATTGACGAAAAGAGACGGCCTCTGGTTTTGCCACAGGCCGTCTCTTGGTTCATAAGGTTTTCATAGGTTGCCTGGCCTTTTCTTTATGCAAGGCGGTTAAACCGTCATCAGGTGGCGTACAATTCCAGTTGCTCACGGCTGATACCCGGGAAAAGCGAAGTGGCTACGCCCATGGAAATGATGCGGGCGGTATTTTCGATAATTTCATCGACTTCCTTGGGAGTGACCGCCAGATCGCCACCATAATAGGATAGAGTATCTTTAATTGAATTGGTGGCGGTCATGTCATTAAAGGTGGTATTGCTGGAAGTGCAGAAATTTTTGATGGCCTGCTGGGCAATCACCGCGGCATTGACGATGGTGGGGCAGCCAATGGCGATGACCGGGATTCCCAAAGCTTCTTCCGTTAGCGCCTCCCGGGCGTTGCCTACGCCGCCGCCGGGCTGGATGCCGGTATTGGACATCTGAATGGTGTTGCCGATGCGCTCCACGTTTTGTGCCGCCAGGGCGTCTACCACCACCAGCACGGTAGGTTTCACGCTGTCGACCACACCTTTGATCACTTCAAAAGTTTCCAAACCGGTAATTCCCAGTACGCCGGGAGCAATGCCCGATACCGGCCGCATACCTTCCACCAGTGCTTCCGGAGCATGTTGGAAATAGTGGCGGGTAATGGGACTATATTCAATGAATTTAGGCCCCAAGGCGTCGGCCGTCGCCCGCCAGTTGCCAAGCCCCACCAGCAATACGTTGTCCTTGGGTTGCAGGCGGTTATTGAGCAAAACGTTCATGCTTTTGCCCATGGCGTCAATGATTTCATCTTTTACATAAGGATCGTTGATTTTCAAAGGAGGAGATTCAATGGTTACATAAGTTCCCAAAGGTTTTCCCATAATTGGAACCGCCGCCGGGTCTTTAATGGTAATCGTGGTTATTTTGATATGTTCCATTTTTTCAACTTGTTCTTCTACGCCCTGGATTTCCCGGCCGGTATCGCCGCGGACCAGATCCCGCGCTTCAATAGCCAGGTCTACATACAGATTGAAATGCTGCAGGAATTCATTCATTAACAACAACCTCCTTGCGCTTTTGAGCATTATTATCATCCAAAGCTGGTGATAATATGCAAAAGCGCAGAAATATAAAATGGCGACTTGCGTCGCCATTTTGGGGAGAGGAGAATTTTGTAAAGTTGTTGGGGAGGGTTTGTTTACCGGTTTTTTTATTCCGGTACTTATATCATTGCCGCTATTCGTTATAATATAC
>DATMYB010000057.1:0-2788 GCA_035561215.1 Syntrophomonas sp.
CAATTTCTGCGTAAAAGAAAACAGTTTTTCACCAGCAGGAGTGAGTATAATTTTTCGCTTTCCTAACCTTTCAAAGACTAGACAATCTAATTCTTCTTCAAGTTTTTTGATCTGCTGTGTTAAGGCCGATTGCGTACGATGGGTTATTTGTGCCGCTTTCGTAAATCCTCCAGATTTAACTATATGGTAAAAGCCGATTAATTGCTGCCACTCCATAAAGCACCTCGTAATTATAAGAATTACTAATTAAGATTGTTAATATTATTAATTTGTTTAATGATAAACCATATGTTAACATCTGGTCAAGACGGGATAGCCTATAGGGACATCCATAAAGTAGGAGGTTAAATCTATGAAACAGAGCATTAAGGAGTTTGCTTTGGGTTTAGGGATTGATGATGTCGGCTTTGCCGCTGTTGCCGATTATAACAGTCCAAGATCTCCCAAGATTGAAACGATTTCTCCAGATATTAAATCAATTATCGTACTGGCTTACAAAGAACTGTCTTCCTGTTCCAGCCAGGATAAGGACACTGCTATGGCCGGAAGACAGGCTGTATATGAATTTATTCGTACAGCCAACTACAGGGTAGCCAGGTACCTGGAAAGTAAATATCATGCCAAAGCCTTTACTGTGCCAGGATCGAACCCTTTTGCCATGTTGCTAGAAACAGGTGGAGCCGTTGGTCAGGTTTCCCTGCGTCATGCCGCTAAAGCCGCAGGACTAGGCGTATTTGGCCGACACAACCTCATTATTCATCCCCGGTTTGGAACCCGAGTCAACTTCTCAGCAGTTCTTACTGACCTGGACCTGCCTTCTGATCCTCCCCTTTCTGATGAATTATGCCATGATTGCAACCTATGCGTGGAGGAGTGCCCTGCAAGAGCATTGGACGAAGAAGGAAAGACGGTTGTCAATGAATGCTTTAAGAACTGTCAACCTTACGGTTTGGGGGCTAATATCGCATTTTGGAAAAAGGCATTGGCGGCTTCACCGGAGGAACAAAAGCGTATGATGGGAAGTGTTGACTATTGGCGCCTCTACCAGTCAATTCTGGTGGGGAATCAGTATTATTGCTTTAATTGTATGTCTATATGCCCCATTGGAACTGAACTATAAAATTGGTTTCCAAAGACATTCATAGGAGTAATTGAAAAGTTAATCAGTAGGTGAGGAGTTTGATACTTGGATATACTGTACAACGGTGATTAAAAGGAGGTATGACCTGATGCACCACTACCACAAACTAGAGGAGATTTTAGGTTCGCACCCGGTGGGGGCGCCAAAGAGTGAGGAATACCTGGAGATATTAAAGATTCTCTTTCGTCCCGAAGAGGTGGAACTGGCAGCGGTCATGGACTTTAGACTGCGCAAGGCCGGGGAAATTGCTGAAA
Organism: Syntrophomonas sp.; assembly: GCA_035561215.1. Lineage (GTDB taxonomy): Bacteria > Bacillota > Syntrophomonadia > Syntrophomonadales > Syntrophomonadaceae > Syntrophomonas_B. Next base: position 1,396 of record DATMYB010000057.1, read on the forward strand.
AGGCGTGCATTTCAACAGAGCACGCACTGGAGCATCTGGAGGAGATGGCCGACCGGGGAGTAGTGCTGGCCAAGAAGGTCGAGGATGAGCCGGCTTTTGCCCTGTTGCCCAACTACCCTGGTCTGTTCGAGTACCCGGTGATGAAGGGAACTGACCCGGCTACCGAACGTCGGCTGGCCGCACTCTGGCACGCCTACTACATGAAGGACATGGCGGCGGAACTGGCCTCTGCCAATCCTCCCTGGAACCGGGTACTCCCCGTTGAAGAGGCAATTACCGACGAGTGTGAGATACTGCCTTATGAGATAGCCTCTAAACTGATGGAGAAGAACGAAGCCATCGCCGTAGCCAACTGCCCCTGCCGTGTTTTGGGTAAGAACTGCGAAAAGCCGCTGGATGTCTGTCTGGCTTTCGATGGTGCTGCTCGCTTCCTGGCCGAAAGGGGGATGGCCCGGTTGATAACCCTGGAGGAGGCCCGGGAGGTGTTGAAGAAAGCGGAAGAGGCAGGGTTGGTGCATACCGGCAACAACAACGCCGAGCGCCTGATGTTTCTGTGCAACTGCTGCCCGTGCTGCTGCCACTTCCTGATGCTCATCACCGAACACAAATACAGCAGCGGATTAGCCAAGTCAAGCTATCAGGCCAAACTTAATAGTGACGAGTGCAGTGGCTGCGGCATCTGCGCCGATGACCGCTGTCCGGTCGGGGCCTTCACCATGGAAGGCGATCTCGCGGTGCTGGATGTGGGCAAATGCATCGGCTGCGGGCTTTGCGTTTCTACCTGTCCCACATCGGCCATTGTACTTGAAAAGCGAAGCGACTATCAGCCTCCGCCAGCCACTATGAGGGAACTATCCAAGATGATCGTGTCCAACAAACGGAAATAAGATAGCGGTCATTTCTGGACATCAAAGGGGCAAAATCAGTTTTCAAGTAGGGCTTAAGAAACCCTGTATTCCCTCTTTCTCCAACCTCCACAATTAGCCACAAAACCCGAAAATTCAGCTTCGCAATCCGAAGGAAATATGTAGATACTTTATGAGCAAATTCTTAGCGTCTGAGGGTTATGTTGATTATGAAAAAGAGCTAGAGTGTTTTCAATTTGAATCTTTTTGAATTAGTCAGCAATAAGATTCTGAACAAAAGCTGCTGTCTTACCCCACAGTTGAAGAATTAATACAAGGCAATATTTAAGTGGCTTAGTAATAAAAGAGGAAGAATGATGCTGCTGAGAAGGCAATAGCTAAAGGCCACGATTGAAGAACCCAGTGTCCATTTATCTATTTGATCGGGACTGGAATCCGAGAAACCGGCTTTATAAGACACAAAGTTTATAGCAATTAAGCCGAAAAGAACGAGAAATAGGTTTCTTATGATAACGGCCCAGTTAATA
>DATMYB010000058.1:0-5556 GCA_035561215.1 Syntrophomonas sp.
GAGTTTTTCCAGTTGCTCCTCATCGATCAATATTTCTCGTTTCTTGTTGCTGTCGATTTCCGAAACGATTCCCCTTTCCTCCATACAATCCACCAGTCTGGCCGCCCGGGCGTAGCCGATTTTAAGTTTGCGCTGCAGCAACGATACCGAAGCCTTTTTGCTATCGACAAATACTTTGACTGCTTCCCAGAACATATCATCATCGGCTTCCAGGCTGACCTCCTCCAGTTTAAATTCCATTTCGCTGACTCGCTCCACCTCACGGCCATGCAGCTGTTCTTTAATAAACAATACGGTGTTTTCAATATCGCCATCGGATACAAAGGCTCCCTGCAAACGATAAGGCTTAACGGCGCCTACCGGGAAAAAGAGCATATCGCCTTTTCCCAACAGTTTTTCCGCCCCGCCCATATCCAGGATAGTACGGGAATCAGCCTGGGAGGAAACTGCGAAGGCTATCCGTGATGGTATATTGGCTTTGATGATACCGGTCACCACGTCCACCGACGGCCTTTGGGTAGCCACGATCAGGTGAATACCGGCTGCTCTGGCCATTTGCGCTAATCTGCAAATGGAATCCTCCACCTCCACCGGCGATACCATCATCAAATCCGCCAGTTCGTCAATAACGATTACGATAAACGGCAGCTTTTCCGCAATACTCTGATTATAACGATAAATATCCCGCACGCCTTTTTCCGCAAACAACTTATAGCGTTTCTCCATCTCAGTGGTCATCCAGCGCAAAATCAAAGCCGCTTTTTTCGGATCGGTAACCACCGGCGTCAGCAGGTGAGGAATCCCGTTATAGACTGTCAGTTCGACCATTTTGGGATCGATAAAAACCAGTTTCAGTTCATCCGGAGTAGCATTATGCAGCATGCTCATAATGATGCTGTTAAGGCAAACGCTCTTGCCCGAGCCAGTGGAACCGGCAATCAACAGATGGGGCATATCGCTGAGTTTAGCCACCACCGAATTGCCGCCGATATCTTCACCCAAAGCGATAGCCAGAGGACTGTCCAGATTGCGGAAAGCCGACGAGCTTAAAATGTTGCGCAGGCCCACACTGCTGATTTTAGCGTTGGGCACCTCGATACCGATCGCCGATTTCCCGGGAATAGGCGCCTCAATACGAATGCCGGGAGCCGCCAGATTAAGCTGCAAATCATCGGTCAGGCTTATAATGCGGCTGATTTTCACCCCGGGGGCCGGGGTCAGTTCGTACCTGGTAACCGCCGGACCGCAGCTTACCTGATTCACTTTGACCGATACTCCGAAACTGGTAAAGGTATCTTCCAAAACCGCTATACTATCCTTAATATTTTTTTTGTCAATGACCCGGTTGCTGTTGATATCGTGCAGCATTTCCACCGACGGTTTTAAATATTCAAAGGGTTCGTCCTGGCCCAGGAACACGATTTCAGGCGCCTCCGCAGGCGCGGTCGTTTTTTTGCCGCCGCTGACCAGCTTCAGGGGAACGGCTACATCGCTTACAACCGGCATAACCGGTTCAGGCTCCATTTCCTGCGGTACGAAAACGGACGGATTATTATCAATGATCAGAGGATCGGCTTTTTTGACGGCACGGGGCTCGGGAACTGTTTCCACGGAAGCGGCCGGTTCGGTTTCATCATAAAACATGACGTCATTCATAGTCGCGCCCAGTTTTTTCAGCCATTCCCACACTGCGGAAGCTATATCGGCCACCGGTTTTTCCAAAATCATCACGATGGATAGAACCGACGTCAGCACTAAAATAATCGTTGATCCCAACTGCCCCAGCAAACGCAGCAAAATATAGGCCAGGCCTCCGCCTGCCGCACCGCCGCCCATGCCTTTAAGTCCTGCTTCCCAGGTGGTTATGCCCTGGGGAGCAGCCTGGATGCTCATGGCCACCATGATAGAAAGGGCCAGCAGAGTGATTCCTCCCATGCGGATGGACCAAAATCGCTTCTGGATACCGATATGTATAGACCAAAAGAGCATATAAAACGATACCAGAATCGCCGCCTCACCAAACAGAATTTTTAAAGCCTGGGTAAGCTTCGTTCCCAGCAGTCCGATAATTTGCTGATCCTCCGTGCTGCCATGGAAATTACGCAGACTGGCAAAGATGAAAACCGCCAGCATGAAAAAAACTACCGAAGCCACTTCTTCACGAAATTTCCAGCCTTTGTCACTATTCTTTTTATTCGGCTTTACGGTTTTAATTTTTACTGTTTTACTTTCAGACAAAGAAGCGTTCTTTTTAGTAGCGTTGCTTTTTTTCGTCGAAGCCATTGTGTATCAACCCACTTCCCCGTTCATTACATATTTTACCATTTATGTTCGCCTGACCAGACGCTAATTCCTTCTCCGATAAATATTTTCATTATTATTATTTTGACATCTGTACCGTCTATCCCTCCGACAAAAATCTGTTTCGCCTAAAAGGTTTAGGTTGTTATCCGCCGAGGAAAATTTTTGCAGGCAAGGCGGAGGAAAGATAGCACTAGCCGTATTGAGATTGACGAAACGAAGTTCTGTATAAATTTAGCCGTCGGAAAGCAAATATTTAGGTGCTACAGACTATTAATAGCTTGTTGTAAATATAACGCTTTTTGCATATAATCTGCCATGTTTTTCTACAAATAAATAAAACCCGTTTCCAATGTGCCCGGCCGGCGAGGCTTTTAAAACCAGCCTGGTACAGAAACAGGTTTAATTAGCGAAACGATTATTTACTTCTCCAGGTTGTCTGTCTCCAACTTTTCCAGCGTAGCAGCCTACAGTCTATCGCGGGACGGCAACGATGTCAACCAGCTCGTCTTCTTATTGGGTCGTTAAATAATCGATATTCAGGATACTGCCGGGCTGTAGTTCCGCGTTCATGTAATCCATGGGATCGGTACTGATAATCTCCGCAATGCGCGCTTGCTGTCCCTCCAGAATCTCTACGCTCAGCAGTCCGCCGGAGGGGAGGCTGAGCATGGTTCGTTGCGGTGCTTCTATATACCGCAGCAAATCCATCGGGTCGGACATATAAAAAATCATTGCAGCAGGCCCCCCGTCTCTTTAAGCTCATTGAGCTTGCGCAAGGCGTCCTGAAGTCCCCCCAATTCATCGATGAGCCCGCATTCCACCGCGTCCTTGCCTACCAGCACGGTGCCAATATCCCGGGCCAGATCACCGGTTCTGGACATCAGTTCTCGGAACCGTTTTTCGGAAATGTGGGAATGTCTGACCACGAAATTAACTACCCGGTCTTGCATTTTATCGAGATACTCGTATGTCTGGGGCACACCGATTACCAGCCCGGTCAGGCGAATTGGGTGAATCGTCATCGTTGCCGTAGGCGCGATAAAGGTGTAATCGGCGCTGGCGGCAATCGCCGAACCGATGGAATGGCCTCCGCCCAATACCATGGAGACCGTAGGTTTGGACAGGCTGGCGATCATCTCAGCCAGAGCCAAGCCGGCTTCGACATCGCCTCCTACTGTGTTCAGTACGATCAGTAATCCTTTGATATTTGGATTTTCCTCCACCGCCACCAATTGAGGGATAATGTGTTCATAGCGGGTGGTTTTATTCTGGGGCGGCAAAACCATATGCCCTTCCACTTGTCCGGCGATAGTCAGACAATGTATATCAGTTTTAAAACTGGGTATCTCTATTTGGCCCAATTCTTTCAGATTCTGCAGTTGCGGGTTGTCCTGATTTTCCTGTGGAGCAGTGGTGGTGTCGGGATCAGAAGGTATATCTGTCACATGAATGTCTCCTTTCCATTTTAGAATCAGATTAATCCTGAACATAGATTTGCCTTCTGCCGGTTAAAAAATACGCCTGCAAAAAAGTACCGGGAGAAATATTCTCCCGGCATCTGCGATCTTACTCTATCATACTTCCATGATTATGGGCAGTATCATCGGCCGGCGGCCGGTCTTCTCATAAAGACTTTTGCCCAGTTTTTCCCGGATTTGCGTTTTAATCAGCGCCCATTCGGTAATGCTCTTCTGAAAACAAACATCCATAGCCTCTTTCACTCTGGCTTTGGAGCTTTCGATCAACTCTTCAGATTCACGTACATATACAAATCCCCGGGTTACAATGTCGGGTCCGGCTACTATTTCTGCGTTTTCTTTATTGATGGTCACTACCACGATCATAATTCCGTCCTGGGACAATTGCTTGCGGTCCCGCAGCACGATGTTGCCTACGTCGCCGACTCCCAGTCCGTCGATCAGTACCTTGCCCGCAGTAACTTTTCCGGTGATACTGGCTTTCTTTTTGCCAATTTCGATAATTTGCCCGTTTTCAGCCACGAATACCCGCGACCGGGACATACCCAGGCTTTCGGCCAAATGGGCATGCTTCATCAAATGCCGATATTCGCCGTGAACAGGTATGAAATATTTGGGCTTGAGCAGATTTAAAACGATTTTCAGTTCTTCCTGGGAAGCATGCCCGGAAACATGCACACCGCTCGTCCTTTCATAAATTACTTCGGCACCCTGCTTATACAACAGATCAATGGTTCTGGACACCAGTTTTTCATTGCCGGGAATCGGTGTGGCGGATATAATCACCGTGTCCCCGGGCACAATGCCCACCCAACGATGGTCGGCGGAAGCTATCCTGGTCAGAGCTGACATAGGCTCGCCCTGAGATCCGGTGGTAACTACCACCATTTTCTCCGGCGGATACTGCTCGATTTCTTCCATCTCCACCAGCATACCATCGGGTATATCCATATATCCCAAAGCACTGGCCACTTTCACGTTATTGACCATGCTGCGTCCTACAATGGACACTTTGCGCCCAAATCTTTCCGCGGTGGAAATCACCTGCTGTATGCGATGGATATTGGAAGCAAAGGTGGTAACAATGATTCTCCCCGTACATTTGCCGAAAAGTTCTTCGAAAGTATGGCCAACCAGTTTTTCAGACATGGTAAAACCGCTGCGGTCAGCATTAGTGCTGTCCGACATCATTACCATTACTCCTTTTTCACCCAGTTCGGCCATTTTGCCGAAGTCAGTCACCTGACCGTCCACCGGCGTCTGATCGAGTTTAAAATCGCCGGTGTGCAAAACAATACCGATGGGGGTATGAATCGCCAGTCCCATACAATCTGGAATACTGTGGCTGACCCGGAAAAATTCCACTTCAAATATACCGGCCTTGATTTTATCCCGGGGACGGACAATGTTTAGTTGTGCGTTGCTGATATTCTGTTCTTTCAGCTTGCCTTCCACAATGCCGATCGTGAGACGGCTGCCATAGACGGGGGGATTCAGCTCCCGCAGTACGTATGGTAACGCTCCCACATGGTCTTCATGGCCATGGGTCAGCAAAATAGCCTTGACCTTTTCTTTGTTTTCTACCAGATAGCTAATGTCCGGGATAACCATATCAATGCCCAGCAGTTCATCTTCCGGGAACATCAGCCCGGCATCGATAACTACAATGCTATCCTGGTATTTGATTGCCATCATGTTCTTGCCTATTTCCCCCAAACCGCCCAGGGGAATTACTTGGATTCGTGCGTCGTCTGACACTCAAACACCTCCCATA
>DATMYB010000059.1:0-3138 GCA_035561215.1 Syntrophomonas sp.
AGGGAATCGTCCGGTTATCATTTTCAAAAATGCGAGGAGGAGTAGAATGTATCAGGAAGAATACCGCCGCAAACTGGTCTCGGCAGAGGAAGCGGTCCAATGTGTGAAGTCCGGTGATATTGTTGACTATGGTTTCTTCAACGGCAAACCGGTGCTTTGTGATCAGGCGTTGGCCAAAAGAACGGAATTGCGTGACGTCAAGGTGTATTGTGCGGTAACGGTGCCCCCGGTTCCGGAAGTTGCCAAAGTCAGAGACAGTTTTACCTATCATGATTGGCAGTTCAGCAAAATTGCCAGAGTCCTGCAAAGTTTTCAGCTCTGCTATTACTCGCCGATCTTATATCACCAGGCCCCCAGTCTTTACCGGGATGCCATCGCAGAGCACAGAAATGTAACTATTGTCAGAGTATGTCCGATGGATAAAAGCGGTTGGTTCAATCTCGGACCGCAGAATTCAGAAACGATGGCAGATATTGAAGTGTCTGACTACGTTATCCTTGAAGTTAATAAAAATATGCCGGTATGCCTGGGAGGAGCGGAGGAGTCTGTACATATATCCCAGGTGGATTACATTGTAGAGGCTCCAGAAGATGACCTGCTGCCGGATATTCCCGGCGCAGTTCCCAGCGAAGCGGACAAGGAAATTGCCCGTCATATAATGGAATTTATTCACGACGGTTCCTGCATTCAACTGGGTATTGGCGGTATGCCCAACGCAGTAGGTAAAATGATCGCCGACTCCGATCTGAAAAATTTGGGCGGACACAGTGAAATGGTGGTCGATGCCTATATGGATATGATGGAATCAGGGCGAATGAACGGACATGCCAAAAATATCGACAGGAATCGAGTCGCCTATACATTTGCCATCGGCAGCCACAAACTGTATGAATATATGAACAACAACCCTGCCTTCGCTTCCTATCCGGTTAATTATACCAATGAGCCCCGGGTTATTGCCCAGATTGAAAATATGGTTTCGATTAACAACTGCGTTGAAATCGATCTATATACTCAGGTGAACGGGGAGAGCAAAGGCCCGGTGCAGATATCCGGCAACGGCGGCATGTGGGACTTTGTATTGGGCGCTCAATTTTCTCGCGGCGGCAGAAGCTTTCTGTGTATGACCTCATCCTATCGGGATAAAGAAGGCAATCTGCATTCCAGAATCGTACCTACTTTTACCCCCGCCACCATCGTTACGGTTCCTCGCCAGCAAGTCGATTACATCGTAACTGAATTTGGAGCGGCACAGATGAGAGCCAAACCTACCTGGCAGCGCGCGGAAAAGCTGATTGAGTTGGCGCATCCACACTTCCGTGATGATTTGATTAAAGAAGCAGAAAAGCTAAATATTTGGAGAAAAACCAACAAAATCGATGTTTAATTGACAGGAAGTATCAAGGTTAAAAGACAGTTGTCCCAAACCTATCCCATACCGTCAAAGTGCGGTATGGGATAGGTCATTTTACATAAATTTTTGCTATACAGCCGGGATATAAATTACCCTTGCCGACTTAAGGGATAACCTCGTAGGCCTGCTTTAACTTAATTTTGAGCTATTTGGTGTTTCTCTTCATCGTCTTTATCTTTGACTGATGAACGGAAGCTTTTTATTGCCTTGCCTAAAGATTCACCTACTTTGGGGAGTTTACCCGGTCCAAAAATCATCAGTACAATAAGGAGAATGAAACCTAATTCCCAAGGGCCGAAGTTACCAAACATAACAATACGCCTCCTTTACTTGGATTATTGTATGAGATAAAGGTTGTTAAACCGAATTTTATGCGTAGCTGTGCAGTCCCGGCAACAGGAAATTGACGCCGAAAAAGGTGAACAGCACCAGTATAAATCCAGCAATCAACAAGATACGGGCTTTGTTGCCTCTCCAGCCTCGTTGCCGGTGCAGATGCAGGTAAATGGCATAAATGATCCAGGTAACCAGGGCCCAGGTTTCTTTTGGATCCCAGGTCCAGTAACTGCCCCATACCTGTTCAGCCCAAATCGCACCCAGGACGATGGATAAAGTCAACATAACGAATCCGAAGGAAGTTATTTTATATATATCCGTATCATCCGACGGATCATTGCCTCTGAGTTTAACCACTGCCAGGCCGCAACCCAGGGCGAAAGCGCCGTAAGCAAGGATGGCTGTTATAACATGAACCGTCAGCCAAGGACTTTTTAGAGCCGGCATCAACGGTCCTGCCTGTCCGATTTGCTGAGGCATCAGCAACAAGATTGACGTCAGCAACAGGATGTTAACCAGCATAACTGCTGCTCCTGCGCTATGGTTGCGGCTTACTCTCTCATATATAAGATACAGCAAAGCGGTTATAAAAGCAAAACTAAGCAGAAATTCATAGCCGTTGGATAGAGGCAGTCTTTTGCTGTAGGATATGTGGTAACCCAAAACCACAAGATTGCATAACCAGCCGGCGGATGCCAGCCAAAAGCCGTATTGGGGTGACGATCCCCGGCGATGGTAAACCAGATATGCAATGGCTGCGGCAACATAGAAAAGGCCCGTCAAATATAACAGCAAATGCTCAAATGATAACATTAATTATTATCCTCCTTGTCGGCAGCTTTACGTTTGGGCATAAGCAATACTATGCTTACTCCCAGCATGAGGAATATGCCTCCCACGGCGGTCAGCGGCAGGCCGGGATCAGTCTTTACGGTTAAAACAGAGTAGGGCTGCGCTTGCTCAAAAGCAACAAAAACGTTTTCATCAATTTGCACTCTTTCATTAAGGGGGGCCGTACCTATTCCCAATAGATCATGACCTTCATAGACGGAATAGACTACGCGCGGGTTGTCCGGCTTTATTGATTTTGACTGCATCCCCAGGGCCGGATCGAAATTGGGAATGTATTTAAAAACTTTCACCGTATGGGTGGTATTACTGAAACTAATAATGTCTCCATCTTGCGCTTTGATCTCTTTTATATCAGCGCCGTCTTCGGCTTTAACCTCCAGCAGATATCCGAAGCTGCTTTGATAGAATTTGGCTCCGGCGTAAACCAACGGATGATTAACGCTGATGGTCTTGGAGTAAGAGTCGTGATTTTTGGGGGAAACCTGCAAAACTGAATAATATTGAGCCGGAGACCCGTCGGAATTATAGGTTATGCG
>DATMYB010000060.1:0-3090 GCA_035561215.1 Syntrophomonas sp.
TGGCGACGGAATGTTTGTACATTCAACTAACAAATTATAATTTTGGGCAGTAGAATCAAAGTTCAATTTTATCCGGCGAGAATAATTTTCGCAGGGAAAGCGGAGGAGTGAGTAATACGTTTTCCAAAGTTTTGATCGCCAATCGCGGAGAAATTGCCATTAGAATTATTCGTGCCTGCCGGGATCTGGGCGTTGCTACGGTAGCAGTCTATTCTCAGGCGGACAAATCCAGCATGCATGTGGCTATGGCGGACCAGTCCGTTTGTATCGGAGGCGCGCCGGCCAATCAAAGCTATCTTAATATTTCCAATATCATCGCCGCGGCGCAGAATACCGGCGCCGCGGCCATTCATCCCGGATACGGCTTTTTGGCCGAAAATGCATATTTTGCCGAACTCTGCGAGACCAACCATATCAAATTTATTGGCCCTAAATCCAATGTGATCGAACTGATGGGAGACAAAGTAAAAGCCCGGGAGTTGGTCAGCAGCCAGGGTGTACCATTGGTGCCGGGCAGCGACGGCGCAGTGAGAAATTTTACCCAGGCAGTTGAAATAGCCGATACCATAGGCTACCCGGTCATGATCAAGGCTTCCGCCGGCGGCGGCGGCAAGGGCATGCGCCTGGCCCACAGCCGGCATGCCCTGGAGGAAGCGCTGAATATGGCCAAAATGGAGGCAAAAGGCGCCTTTGGCAATGACGAGGTGTATATTGAAAAATATATTGAGGAGCCGCGTCATATCGAGTTTCAGATTTTGGGCGACGAACACGGCCATATGATCCATCTGGGCGAGCGGGATTGTTCGCTGCAAAGACGCAATCAAAAGTTGCTGGAGGAAGCCCCTTCCAGCATGCTGGATGAAGAATTGCGCGCCAGGATGGGCGTCACCGCGGTGAAAGCAGCCTTGGCGGTAGGATATACCAATGCCGGAACCATCGAGTTTTTGGTGGATCGGGATAAGAACTTTTATTTTATTGAGATGAACACCCGCATTCAGGTAGAGCATCCGGTTACGGAAATGATCACCGGCATTGATATCGTTAAGGAGCAGATCCGGATTGCCACCGGAGAAAAGCTTAGTCTGTCGCAGCAGGATGTCAAGGTAAACGGATGGGCTATCGAATGCCGTATCAACGCCGAAGATCCCGACAACGATTTTCTGCCGTCCCCCGGCCAGATTACCGAATACTGGTGCCCGGGAGGGCCAGGAGTCAGAATCGATTCCGGCGCTTACAGCGGTTATGTTATTCCTCCCTATTACGATTCCATGATTGCCAAGCTGATCGTCTGGGGGCGGACTCGTGCTGAAGCCATCGAACGCATGCGTCGTGCCCTGTTGGAATATAAGGTGGGCAACATTCGCACCACCGTGCCGTTTCACCTGCGCGTACTGGATAACGCTTTCTTCCAAAAAGGCGAGGTATACACCAATTTCATCCAGAGAAGAATGGGCGAATAAAGGACCGATGCATAAATGGATAGTTTATTAGCAGATAATACCATAATAATTGCTTAATTAGGTTTGACAGTGTTAAAATAACCACATAATACACTTGGAGGTGACGGATTTTGGAAATGAGGAGACCTGAAATTGCCAACGACATGGGTGTCGTTCGTATTGCCGACGAAGTCGTGTCCACGGTTGCCGGTCTGGCAGCGATTGAGGTGGAAGGCGTGGCAGCCATGAGCGGCGGATGGGGTACAGATCTGGTTGAAAAACTCGGCAAAAAGAATTTCGGCAAAGGGATTCGAGTGGAGATCGACGACCAAGTTACTACGATAGATATATTTTTAAGTATTTTGTACGGTTATACGATTCCCCAAGTGGCTGAAACTGTGCAGAAGGAAGTAAAAGCCGCGGTGGAAATGATGACCGGACTGCACGTGGAGGCCGTCAATGTTCATATCGTATCCGTAACCATGGCTAAATCTGCAGTTGAAGAAGTTGTTGCCGAAACCGAAACCGAGTAAGGCTGGCTTGATTTTACGGCCCCCTGTATGTTGCAGGGGGTTGTCTTGTACAAACACCGCAGTTTAGCATGCAGCTAAACACCGGTGCTTATTCCGGCCGATTATGAAGGGGGAGTTCCGAAATGACGACATTTTGGCGGGTGCTGCTTACGGTTTACAATATACTAATGATTGTGATTGCCAGTGCAGTTTTGGCCGCATCATTTTCAGTCTTTGATCCCCAGCCTTATTTGCAAGCCGCCTTTAACGAACAGAACCGTTTGTATACAACTTTGACGGCCTTGCTGCTGCTGTTGCTGGCCGTGGATTTCCTCATCCAAAGCTGGAGGTCCCTCAGCCTGGATGACGGGATTGTAGTTCGTGAGGGCTTACAGGGACAGGTAACGATGACCGTGGCCGCGATCAAGCTGATGATTATGAAGTCTCTGCGCCAGATCGAAGGAATCAGAGAAGTGCGTCCCGAGATAAGCAAAGATAAGACCGGATTAACGGTTAAACTTCATATGATGATCATTCCTGAGTTGAATGTACCCGAAGTTACTGCAAAGGCCCAGCAATTGGTCAAGGAGCATCTGGAAAGTGTGGGCGGGTTGCAGGTAAACGCCGTCAAAGTGAAGATAGATGATTTCAAGGCTGGTAAATAAGGAGGGTTGATCCCCATGTTTGAAAAAATAATTCTTGCGCTTATAAGCGAGCATCGCGGCAAGGTAATTGGCGTTTCCTTAGGCTTGCTGGCCAGTATATTGTTTATCAGCTATGGCTTTTGGCGTACCCTTTTTATTTTGTTATGTATCTTTACAGGTTACTACATAGGCAAGAAAATCGATAATCATACCGACGTGGAAGCATGGCTGAAGGATCTGTTCAGGCAGAATCCATAGCCGCCGATAAGTACTCTGTTAACCCTAATTCCACATTTCCTGGTCGGTTACATTTCTGCATGGCTACGTTGTGTCAATACGTCCGGTATTGCGATTGACGACCCCTTGCCCTGCAGAAATTTCCCTCGACAAATAATATACGGACTTAGGGTTTACAGAGTACTAGTACTCTGAAATCTACAACTTAAAATCCCCGCCGGCTAAATCCTCGCGATGCGAGGCTGAGGGCCGCATTGT
>DATMYB010000061.1:0-6944 GCA_035561215.1 Syntrophomonas sp.
CTTTACGTCCCGGGTAGTGGATTACTTTTGTAAAGAATATATAAAAGGCCGTACGCCCAATCCGTGTATTGCCTGCAACCGCTATATAAAATTTCATTCTTTGCTTGGCAAAGCCCGGGCTATGGGGGCGGATTATATTGCCACCGGTCATTACGCCCGAATTGTTTTTAATGAAGACAGCCAAAAATATGAGCTTCTGCGAGCCGTTGACAGGAAGAAGGACCAAAGCTATGCTCTGTACAGCATGACCCAGGAACAATTGCAGCACACATTGTTTCCGCTGGGGGGGCTTAATAAAGAAGAGGTCAGGAATATAGCCCGTCAAGCCGGTCTGCCCGTGGCTGAAAAAGCGGAAAGCCAGGAAATTTGCTTTATTGAAAAAGGCCATTACGCAGATTTCGTGGGAGAATTCCTGGGCTTTAGCCCTCCCGCAGGAGATTTCATCGATAAAGATGGATGCATACTGGGACGGCATCGGGGAATACATTACTACACGATTGGACAGCGCAAAGGCCTGGGCTTGGCTTTGGGCAGACCATTGTTCGTCAATCGCCTGGACCCGGAAAACAATACCGTGAGAGTGGGGGAATTACCGGATTTAATGAAGAAACGGCTTCTGGCTGATAATGTCAATTATATCTCCGGCGATGCGCCTGACGGGGAAATCCAGACAACCGTCAAAGTACGGTATTCAGCGCTAGATAAGCCGGCCGTATTAATGCCCCAAGGCCCTGAGAGGGTAGCCATACACTTTAAAACCCTCCAAAAGGCTATAACGCCAGGGCAAGCGGTAGTCTTTTACCAGGCTGAGCGGATTTTAGGGGGAGGCACCATCCATTCAGTGTTAGAATGAGATAATTGGGAGAGAAGATGTTGCAGATCGAAGAGAAGCTTACTTTGCTAAAACAGAATATTGAATCGCTGGGAAGCGTTTTAATTGCGTTTAGCGGAGGTGTTGACAGCACTTTTTTATTGGCCGTGGCCAGAGATGTTTTAGGTGACAGGGTGCTGGCAGTTACCGTTGTTGCGCCTACTTATCCGGAAAGAGAAACCAGGGAGTGTATCCGGGTGGCCCGGCAGCTAAAGGTTGAACACCTGACGGTTTCGCTTGATCCACTGGCAGTAGCGGGTTTCGCGGATAATCCACCTGAACGTTGTTACCTGTGCAAACAACAATTGTTTTCTAAACTGCTCGATATTGCTCAATCCAGGGACATTCTTGCCGTGGCTGACGGGTCCAATGCCGATGATTTAAGCGATTTCCGTCCCGGCCTGAAAGCCTTGCAGGAGCTGGGGATCGCGAGCCCGCTTTTAGCAGCTGGCCTGGGCAAGGAAGAAATCAGAATATTGTCCAGGCGAATGGGGCTTGATTCATGGAATAAACCGGCCGCCGCCTGTTTATCTTCCCGCTTTGTGCATGGGGAGAAGATCAGTTTGGAAAAGCTAAAAATGGTAGAAGCCGCTGAAGAGTACCTTCTGAACTTGGGAATCAAACAAGTGAGGGTTCGAATGCACAGGGACTTGGCTCGAATCGAGGTCGGAGCAGATGAACGCCGCAGTCTATCCGAGGAGACGGTCATGGACCGAATACACCTGCAGCTTAGACAACTGGGCTTTCGCTACGTAACCCTCGATCTGTCGGGCTACCGAACCGGTAGCATGAATGCGAGCCAGGTCCGCATTAATTGACTGTAAAAATCTTTTTGTGCAAAACGAATCAATAAAAGGGAGGTATTTGATATGCCGATTATTATACCGGATAATCTTCCGGCCAGTACTATACTCCAGGGAGAAAACATCTTTGTAATGAATGAAAGAAGGGCTGTACATCAGGATATACGCCCTTTGCGAATCGCCATACTGAACTTAATGCCGCAAAAGATCGTTACCGAAACCCAGTTATTGAGACTGCTGGGCAACAGCCCGCTGCAGGTTGAAATAATCCTGCTTTATATGGAAAGCCATGAATCAAAGAATACCTCGGAAGAACACCTGCAAAATTTTTACACCACCTTTTCCCAAATTAAACAGCAGAAGTTTGACGGGATGATCATAACCGGGGCTCCGGTTGAACATCTGGAATATGAGGATTGGAACTACTGGGAGGAACTGGCTGAAGTATTGGAATGGACCAAAAAGCATGTTTGGGCGACCCTGCACATTTGCGTCGGGGCCCAGGCCGGGCTGTACTATCATTACGGCATACCCAAATATCCGCTGGAGCAAAAAATGTTTGGCGTATTCAGCCACCGGGTGTTAAAACCAAACGTGCCTCTACTGAGAGGATTTGACGACGAATTTTTTGCCCCTCATTCAAGGCATTCCGAAATACGCCGGGATGATATTGAAAAAGTCCCTGATCTGGAAATCCTTTCGGAATCGGATGACGCCGGCATATATATTGTCGCCAATCGGGATCACCGTCAGATTTTTATCACCGGGCATTCCGAGTATGAACCGTTTACCCTGAAGGCGGAGTACGATCGGGATATAGCCAAAGGTCTCGAAATAGCGGTGCCGGTTAATTATTACCCGGATGACGACCCATCTAAAACCCCATTGGTAAAATGGCGCGGACACGCGAATTTACTATTCACTAACTGGCTCAATTATCACGTATATCAAGAAACACCATATGATTTAACCAGATTATGCGACCCTGGCGACGGGAAATGGCACATAGAATAGTTGGCAGAACTCTAGGCAAGTAATAGGACCGAGCAATCTTAGCTATCGGAAAAGATACGCATAAATATATTGGGAGGGTAAAAGATGGACCAGCAGCAAGGTACCTTTGCTTTAAAAGTTGGACTAGCCCAAATGTTGAAAGGCGGAGTGATTATGGATGTAACCACTCCGGAGCAAGCCCGCATAGCGGAAGAGGCCGGAGCTTGCGCGGTTATGGCCTTGGAAAGGGTACCGGCCGATATAAGAGCCCAGGGTGGCGTGGCCCGCATGGCCGATCCCACCATTATTCTAAACATTATAGAGGCGGTAACCATACCGGTTATGGCCAAATGCCGGATAGGGCATTATGTAGAAGCCCAGATACTGGAAAGCCTGGGCATCGATTATATCGATGAAAGTGAAGTGCTTACCCCGGCTGATGATAAATACCACGTCGATAAAAACAGGTTTAACGTACCTTTTGTTTGCGGGGCGCGCAACCTGGGCGAAGCGCTGCGCCGCATCGGTGAAGGGGCGGCTATGATAAGGACCAAAGGGGAGCCGGGAACCGGGAATGTAATTGAAGCGGTCCGCCACATGCGCCAGATCATGGATGAGATGCGCTGGCTAAGAAACCTTCCCCCGGAAGAATTGATGACTGCTGCTAAAGATCTGCAAGCGCCTTATGAGTTGGTCCGGGAGGTGCACCGGACCGGGCGCCTCCCGGTGGTTAATTTTTCAGCGGGAGGAATCGCCACCCCGGCTGATGCCGCACTGATGATGCATCTGGGCGCTGAAGGCAACTTTGTCGGCTCGGGAATTTTCAAATCCTCCGATCCCATGAAAAGAGCCCGGGCCATTGTGGCTGCGACCACTTATTATCAGGATGTAAACGTTCTGGCTGAAGTTTCCCGTGATTTGGGGGAAGCTATGTATGGTCTGGATATTGCAACTATTCCACCAGAAAACCGGATGCAGGAGCGCGGTTGGTAGAAGGAGCCAATGATCCGTCTGGAGAATTAGATCTATATTAAGGCAATCTTCCAGGAAGGAGACTCATAAATTGTCAGGATGGCCTCTTTATGAAAAACGAGAAATAATCAGCTACAATCGGGGAAGCATCGAAAATAGAGAAGCGGCGGTGGTTACGGAAAAGCCCTTAACCGTTTTTCTCAACCACAACGAGCTGGCCACTCTGATCTGCTCCCCGGGTGGTTTGAAAGAGCTAACGGTAGGCTTTTTGCTCAGTGAAGGGCTGCTGCAGGAGCCTTCCCAAATTGAGGACATCCGTCTTCGTGAAGATGACGGCTTTCTCTGGATTGAGACTTTTGAACCGGTTGCCCAGACCGATAATTTTTTGCGCCGGCATATTGCCAGCTGCTGCGGCAAAGGCCGAGCCGGGCTTTATTTTATCAATGACGCCAGACAACTGCAGCCGGTCGTATCAGATTGGCGTCTTCCCGTTAAACAAATTATAGTTTTGATGGAGGAATTGGAAAAGCGGGCTGATACTTTCCGCTTGACGGGCGGCGTGCACAGCGCTGCTCTGGCCGATGAATCAGGCATAATTATTCATTATGAGGATATTGGCAGACACAATGCAGTTGACAAGGTACTGGGATATGCCTTCTTAAATGAGATATATCCCGGCAATAAGTGCCTCCTCTTAAGCGGTCGGGTAGCTTCGGAAATTCTTATTAAAGCTGCCCGGGGCAATATTCCCATCATTCTGTCACGCGCCGCTCCAACCGAGCTGACCTTGGAATTGGCCGAAGAGCTGGGCCTATGCGTGGTAGGCTTTGCCCGCGGTGAAAAGTTTAGCATTTACACCCATGCTGAAAAGATAATACTTGATTAGCCGGATTAGTCCCGATACGTAAAAACTTTCGGGGCTAATTTATTTGCAGAAATAACTAGTAATACTATAGGGTTTATGATATATTAGCCTCAGATGTTTGCTAATTGCTCAAAGGCATACTGCCGGATAACTTTACCAGTCGTTCAAAGTGGCTTACATAGCAGAAAGAAGGGATGGTTTGATGAAGTTTTCTACCAAGGGAAGGTATGGCCTGAGGGCAATGTTGGATATAGCTTTGCGACAGGAGCATGGGCCGGTGGCCATCAATGCTATTTCGGAGCGGGAAAACATCTCGGGGCGATACCTTGAGCAATTGCTTATCCCTTTGAAACAAGCCGGTCTGGTTCAAAGCATTAGAGGAGCCCAGGGCGGATATATCCTCGCCAAAAGCGCTTCTGATATTACCGTTGGAGATATTATACGCGTACTGGAAGGACCCATTGCTCCGGTACACTGTGTCAACGAAACAGAGCCCGAAAATTGCGATCGAGCCGGATATTGTGTAACAAGGCCGGTCTGGTCGCGTTTGAGAGACTCGATCAGCGCAGTGTTGGATTCATTCACTCTGGAAGATTTGGTTAAAGAATCGCTGGAGGAAAAGAAAACTGTGGCCATATCATCTAAAAGGGTTGATAAACCATAAAAAACATAAGAGGTGAAGAGGTATGAAAGAGATCTATATGGACCATAGCGCTACCACCCCGGTAGACCGGGAGGTATTTGAAGCCATGATACCCTACTATACCCATGAATATGGTAATCCTTCCAGCGTGCATGCCAAAGGAAGAACTGCCAAAAAAGCACTGGAAAAGGCCCGGGAGCAGCTTGCTTCCTTGATAAACGCCACTCCCCGTGAAGTATTCTTCACCAGCGGGGGAACGGAAGCTGACAATCAGGCCATTGTATCCTATATGCTGACTAATGCGCATAGAGGCCGGCATCTGATAACATCGGCCATAGAACATCACGCGGTTCTGGATACCTGTGAGCATCTACATAAAAACGGCTTCGATCTGACTGTTTTGCCGGTCAATTCTCTGGGATTAGTGGAGCCCGAAGCCTTACGCAAAGCATTGCGGCCGGATACTATCCTGGTTACTATCATGCACGCCAATAATGAGATTGGGACGATTCAGCCCATTGCAGAACTGGCGTCCATTGCCCACCAGGGCGGGGCGGCTTTTCATACCGATGCCGTTCAGACCGTGGGCAAGCTGCCCATTGACGTAAAAGCTATGGGAATTGATATGCTGTCCGCCTCCAGCCATAAACTATACGGCCCCAAAGGAGTCGGAGCCCTTTATATCAAAAAGGGCACCAGAATTAAAAACATACTCTACGGAGGGCCCCAGGAAAATAAAATGCGGGCCGGCACTGAAAATATTCCGGGTATTGTAGGTTTCGGGCAGGCAGCCGAACTGGCGCAAAGCAGAATGAGCGATTTAGCCGAGTATCTGAACGGCCTGGGGAAAAGGCTGCGCGACGGCATCCTGGAGAGTATTCCCCACACTATTCCGACCGGCGAGCCGGAGAACCGGGTACCGGGCAGTGTCAGCGTTTGTTTTAGATTTGTGGAAGGGGAGTCCATCCTGCTCATGTTAGACAGCTACGGCATTATGGCTTCCAGCGGCTCCGCCTGCACCTCGGGCTCGTTGGATCCGTCCCATGTGCTGCTGGCTATAGGTCTGCCGCATGAAATAGCTCACGGCTCGCTTCGTTTAACGCTGGGTAAAGATAACAGCGAAGACGATGTGAATGATGTCCTTGAGGTCTTGCCCAAAATTATTGGCAATTTGCGTAAAATGTCACCATTGTATAACGGAGGAGGGAGTAGCTAATGTATTCGCAAAAAGTAATGGATCATTTCATGAATCCCCGCAACGTTGGAGATCTGGATATAGCAGACGGGGTGGGGGAGGTAGGCAATCCGGTCTGTGGAGATATCATGCATATCGAAATACAGGTTCAGGATAATATCATCCAGGACATCAAGTTCAAGACTTTTGGCTGTGCGGCAGCCATTGCCACCAGCAGCATGGTCACTGAAATGGTTAAGGGCAAGACGCTTGAAGAAGCCGAGCGCATAACCAACCGTACGGTTGCCGACGCCTTGGACGGGCTGCCGCCGATCAAAATGCACTGTTCCAACCTGGCCGCCGACGCCCTGCACCAGGCGATAAAGGACTATATAGCCCGCCGGAACCAGGCTTAAAACCAGGCCATTCCGGATGTGGAGGAGAAAAACGTCATTATGCCGATCCGGTTTTGATCAGAAAAGCCTTATTCTGAGGAAGAACCGATCCGTTGGGTTAACCTTCCGCCCGGGGAAAGACGGCAGCCAAGAAAACATCGATTGATGACAGCGATTTTATCTGGATACCCCGGGCTTTTAATTTTTTGCGCCTGGCCCAATTCACCC
>DATMYB010000062.1:0-6451 GCA_035561215.1 Syntrophomonas sp.
ATACTCTTACTTAGATATACACATACCCCTATAGGTATAAAGGAGTGGAGCTTTTGATTGCATTGTGGAAAGACGAATCGAAGCGGACCGTTCTGTTCCTTTGTCTGTCGTTGGTAGCTTTGGTGGTCAGCTTCTTTGACATTGGACATCTGCCCATCAACGCGGCATGGCTGGCCATTCTGCTCTGCGGTATTCCCATCATAAAAGGCGCGATTGTAGGTCTTGTCACTGCGTTTGATATCAAGGCTGATGTGCTGGTATCCCTCGCCCTGATCGCTTCGGTCATCATTGGTGAGATTTTTGCGGCCGGTGAGGTCGCGTTCATTATGACCATTGGCGCATATCTGGAGGAGCGGACAGTGGCGAAAGCCCGCGCCGGGATTGAGAAGCTGGTTCACCTCTCTCCAGCAACGGCGCGAGTTGTGCGTGGCGGCGAGGAACAGATCATCCCTTCCGAGCAGGTACAGGTGGGCGACACGCTCCGGGTGCTGGCTGGGGAGACTATCGCGGTAGACGGTGTGATAACCAAAGGTCAGACCTCTGTTGATCAATCCGTTATGACAGGTGAATCCCTTCCAGTGGATAAGAGCGAGGGAGATGAAGTCCAAAGCGGAACGGTCAACCAGTTTGGAACCTTTGACATGACTGCTCAGAAGGTTGGCGAGGACAGCTCCCTGCAACGAATGATACGCCTTGTGGAATCGGCGGACGCAGGCAAGGCCAAAATTGTCGGCCTGGCTGACCGTTGGGCTACATGGATTGTGGTCATTGCTCTTGCTTCAGCGGCCATTACATGGGCTGTCACCGATGAGGTGATCCGCGCCGTAACTATCCTTGTTGTGTTCTGCCCCTGCGCGCTGGTGCTGGCAACGCCCACCGCGATTATGGCGGGCATTGGAAATGCCACAAAATACGGCATTCTCGTCAGTCAAGGGGATGCGCTGGAACGGTTGGCGAAAGTGAAGCGCATCGCCTTTGATAAAACCGGAACCCTCACTTATGGAAAGCCGTCCGTGTCGCGGGTGGAGAGCTGTTCACCAAGCATTGACCATGACGGGCTGCTTGCACTTGCGGCCAGCGCCGAGCTTCGTTCCGAGCATCCGCTGGGCAAGGCCATTGTTACGGAGTACCGGCAGACAAAGGGTAAGTCTCCCATTGAGCCGGAAGCGTTTCAGCTTTTGCCGGGGCGCGGTGTCGCAGCAACCATACAGGGATATGAAGTCTTTGCCGGAAATGAAGCAATGATAGCAGACCATGGCCTTGTTTTGACGGAGCAGCTTGCGGAAAGCGCCAGCACAGCCAAATCCGACGGCAGCACAGTCATCTATTTGATGGACAAGGAGCAATTCATTGGTCTGGTTGCCCTTTCCGACACGATGCGGCTCGACGCGGCGCAAACCATCCGGGAAATCGGTGACACAGGGACAAAAACCGTTTTGCTCACCGGCGATGCGCAGCAGGCAGCCAACCATGTTGCAAGGATTGCGGGTATTACTGATGTAAAAGCGAACTGCCTGCCCGAGGATAAGCTGACCGCTATCCGGCAATATCAGGAGAGGGGTGAGCCCATCTGCATGGTGGGCGATGGCATCAATGACGCGCCAGCACTTAAAGCGGCGCAAGTGGGTATTGCCATGGGTGGCATCGGCAGCGATATTGCCATCGAAGCGGCGGACATTGCCCTTGTTGGTGATGATATTAGGGAAATCCCCCATCTGATCTTGCTTTCCCGTAAAGTGATGAAAACCATCAACATCAATCTTGCAGCTTCCATGATTCTCAATTTTGCCGCTATTGCCCTTGCCATTACAGGGATTTTGAATCCTGTGTTGGGTGCGCTGGTACATAATGTGGGTTCTGTGGCGGTTATCATCAATTCATCTTTGTTATTGAAATGGAGGAAATAAAAATGAAAGAATGGCTCTTGTTTGGATTGTTTTTGTTTGTCGGGCTTGGGATGCTCATTACTGGGATTGTATATTGGTGCAAGGAAAAGAACGACCCGGAATCGGTGAAGATCTACCGGGTGGTGTCTATTATTGGAGCAGTGGTAACAATCGGTACTGTCGCTTATAGAGTGTTAGTATAGAAGGTGGTCAGCTTTCATAACGTTAACCGGTTAAATTCCGGTTTATCTACATAATTAAAAAGTAGATTTGGAAGCGGGTCACCCATTATGCCCGGCAAAAGGCCATGACACTCCGACTAGTAGTCTGTAACATCTAAAAGTATATTTTATCCGGCGAGAAAAATTTTTGCAGGGGAAGGCGGAGGATTGAGCAATACTGGACGTATTGCGATCGACGACAACGCACCCCTGAGCCTCGCAAGCGAGGATTTGGCCGGCGGGAATTATAGTTTTAGGTGTTACAGACTACTAATGGCCGGAACCGTTTGGATTTCGGTTCTCCAAATCGCGTATGCCGTCATACAGCATGCGATTTACTGGGGTGGACAGGCCGTGTTTTTCTCCCAGCCGGATTACGGCGCCGGCGAACAGTTCCAGTTCGGTGGGTCGGCCCGCCTCCACATCCTGACGCATGGAGGGCTTGCCCACCGGGCTTAAAGTGCCGACCACCTGCAGCCAGTAATGCAGATCCTCCTCACCCAAATGGATGCTTTCCGTTTTCGACAATGCGATCACCTCACCCATGGCGGCGATCATCGCCTCCCGCGCCCGGCCTTCGCGCTGAACATCCCCGTAGGTACTGCCGAGCAGGGCCACGGCCTGGTTGACGCCCACGTTGAGCATAAATTTGCCCCATAGCCGACGGTACATATCGATATCCAACTGGTGCGGCAGTTCCACCGCCGTGAAAAAATCCTCCACCGCCTGGGCGTCAGCCGAGACGATACCCGGTTGCCGGTCGCCGCAACAGATCATGCCCATGTGGGCGTAATCCACGCGGTTGCCGTTTCTGACCGCATCCATGCCTTGGGCCACACTATACAGGACGTGGTCCGCCCCATAAGTCCCAGCGATTATTTCCTCACTGCTGATACCGTTCAGTAATGACAAGAAAATCGTATCTTTTCCTGCCTGTTTGCGCACCGCTGTAATAGCTTCCTGCAATCCGCCGTATTTGACGGCAAAAATAATCAAATCCGCCGGACCGACGTTCTCTTGCGGCGTAACATAGTTGAAATCGCAGCACCGGCCGTTGCAGAAAATGCCTTCTTGCCGATAGCGTGTAATTCGCTCCCGGTCGGCGATTACCCGCAGACTGCCGGCAGGCATCCGATCGGCCAGATGCTCCCCGAACAAAACCCCCAGCGCTCCCAGGCCGATGATAGATACGGTTTCAATTTGCATAAAATCGCTGTCCTTTGTTCGTAATAAATGATGAAATCAGCTTCGATATTATTCTAAAAGTATAACATGAAGGGCGACATGAAATCACGAAAAGAGCATCTGCTGTCCCGGACCAAAGCCCCGGACCAAACCTCCTTGGAAGGCGCTGGAAAAAGGTAAAAACGGGAGGAATTTATGCAATTTTGCAGCAACTGCCGTCAATTTTGACGTGGTAATTTTTGCCTTTGCCCTTTTACCAGCATTTCTGACTATGCCTTTGCTGGCATGATTATTGCACCAATATACAGCAACGATATTTAAAAAAGGGGTTGTTGTAATGAATTGGCAGGAAGAATATCAAAAAAAACTGATTACCGCTGATGAAGCAGCCAAGCTGGTCAAGTCAGGAGATTGGGTGGAATACGGATTCGGCATCAATTGCGCCCGGGATTTTGATGAAGCGCTGGCCCGCAGAGTGAATGAACTAACCGATGTGAAAATACGCTGCGATATCGGCTCTTATCGTCATTTCACCGCCGAAGCAGACGCTGAGGGGGAGCATTTTGTCTGGAATAGCTGGCATGTATCCGGAGAAGACAAGAAACACATCGGCAAAAACCTGTATTACATCCCCATGAAATTTCATGAAAATCCTATGATGACCCGCAAGGACTGTGTGCCCGACAATGTTGCCGTCATCCAGGTTACATCCATGGACAAGCACGGTTACTTTAATTTTGGCGGCAGCTCTGTAAACGGGTGGGCGGCGATGGAGACGGCTCAGATCAGGATTTTGGAAGTCAACCGGAAAATGCCGCGTTGTCTGGGCGGCAACCAGGAATGCGTCCACGTCAGCCAGGTGGATTACATCATTGAAAGTAAAAATGAACCCGTTGCGGCTTTGCTTTCCTCCGAGCCTAAAAGAGAGGAAGAAATCATTGCCGGTTATATCATCGACAGACTGTATAACGGCAACTGCATTCAGCTGGGTATCGGCGGGACGCCCAACGCAGTAGGAAAGATAGTGGCCGCTTCCGACCTGAAGGATTTGGGCGTACACACGGAAATGTATGTGGATGCCTATTTGGAAATGTTCAAGGCCGGCAAAATCACCGGGGCCTGCAAAAACATCGACCGCTACAAACAGGTTTACTCCTTTGTTATGGGCAGCCAGGAACTGTACGATTATGTCGACGACAATCCGGGACTGGCTTCCTATCCCATCGATTATACCAACCATCCGGCGGTTATCGCCCAGATCGATAATTTTGTTTCCATCAACGCCTGCATTGAAGTCGATCTATTCGGACAGGTTTGCGCGGAGTCGGTAGGGACCAGGCATATCAGCGGCACCGGCGGGCAACTGGACTTTGTGGAAGGCGCCTACAAATCGAAAGGCGGCCAAAGCTTCATCTGTCTGCCCTCCACCGTTGACATCAAAGGGAAGACCGCTTCCCGGATCAAGCCCATATTGAGCCCGGGGGCCATCGTTACCGATCCGAGAACAGCCACCCATATGCTGGTCACCGAATACGGGATCGCCGATATGAAAGGCAAGAGCACTTGGGAAAGAGCCGAAGCCCTGATTAAAATTGCCCACCCGGATTTCCGGGATATGCTGGTGCAAGAGGCGGAAAACATGCATATCTGGCGCAAGACCAACCGGATCTAAAGAACGGAACTGGATCAATGCGGCGGTCACATAAGTAAATATATCAGAGGCAGGTCAGGATGAAATGGTTGGATGACGTAAAAACTCATAAAGGAAGGCGATACTGAGGCCAATATCGCCTATTATTGCCTTCAAAAATTTCATTTGTTGTCTTCACAGTTTCTGAGCCTCCCCCGGGAGGAGAAGGCTTTTATTATTGCGCTATTCAGATTAAGACAGAACGTGACAATCAGGAAGCCAAAAAGATGAAAAGATATAGATAATCCTTCCGAATATTGTATAATTATGTTAAAGGAGGGGGTTAGCGTGGGATGGTTAATCAGTGCAATAATGTTTTTGTCTTTGTTGGTTTTAATTAGCATTACTCAACCGAGTGCTGAAGCCAATGATATGGCTGCCAAAATATTTATGTTGATAATCACAGTATTGCTCTTTGCTAAATACTGGGATTTTAAAAAAGAAGGCCCAGCAAAAAGAAAGGCAGCAAAAGAGATGAAAGAGCAAGCGGCTTTTGAGAAAGCCGCATTAATACCAGGCACTCCTGAAAGAGCTCAAAAATTAGAAGCTACTGCTCATTGCAGGGGTAAACTAATGGCGGGATTGCCTGCACCTGAAGGTGCTGAATTCTTCCTCTATTTATGCGACGATAAAGTAATTTTCGAAAGAAACGAAACCAATTATCAGCTTTTGTTTGAGAAGATTGCTGATGTCGATATTAAAACTGACATAGAAATACAGAATTCTTATATCAGCAGCATAGGTGGGGCGGTAGGTGGCGCTGTTTTATTTGGTCCCTTGGGGGCCATGGTAGGAGGCCGGGCTAAAAAGAAAACAGACAAAAAAATAAGTGAATATCTTATTTTTGCCTACACTAAAGATGACGCTACTGATTTTATCTCCTTTGACGTTACAAATGATCGGGAAGCACCAATGTTTGTGGATTATTTTAAAAAGCTTCCCAGAGAAAAGAAAAGCGTGGTTTTATAATCCAAATAACTAGATTTTATTTGAATCTACTAATCGGTTCTGTGGTTTAATGACAGAATCACACGGGGAAAACTATAACGAACTGACCGCCATGCTGGCGGCTAAGGGAATAGTCGCATAGGATTCAGAGCCGCTCAGTAATGGGCGGCTTAATTATTATGGGCTTAAGGCTGTGAGCGAAGCGAAACCAAAAACCACCCGTTTGACGGGCCTCGTCAAACGGGTGGTGCTGATTTTAATCGTTATAGTAAATCAAATCCCGTTCATCTTTTGCCGGAATAGACGATTTTCCCTGAGTACATATTCGATCATCCAAGTAATTGCCTTCGACCGGGAACGGAAGTCATGACGGTGCCAAAATCTATCAATACGTTTAATTAGTTTTGGATCGGCAACAAAGGTAACACGTGGCTTATCTGACGGCACTGACCATCCCTCCTTAATGTTTCACCTTAAAGCATAAGCATCAAGAAGAATTATCAACAAGCTAAGATTTACAC
>DATMYB010000063.1:0-4980 GCA_035561215.1 Syntrophomonas sp.
CATCTATACATGTCCGTTGGGGGTATATTTATCATGTTCGAATTGGATAAGCAGAAATATTTCATTACAGGACCGATGACTAAGTTAATAATACCGGGGATCCCTGCCAATTACTTGCGGCGCCCGCGCCTCGGCCAATTATACCAGGAGGCCGTGAAACGCAAAATTATATTGGTAACCGCACCCGCCGGCTACGGCAAGACTACGTTCCTGAGCGAGGCTTTGCTCAACATGGAGCAACCGGTAGCCTGGATTTCGCTGGATAAACGTGACAATCACGTTTTCGATTTTTGGAACAACATCATTATGGCGATCCAGAAAATAGAGCCGTCTTTTGGCAAAAAGGCATTGATTAACCTGCAAAATAACGATAAAGCAATCGAAGCCGTGCTTACGGAAATGATCAATGAAATCATCGAAAAGTTGCCTTGTCTGTATATTATTCTTGATGATTATCATTGCATCGAATCAAAAGCCATTCACGAATCAGTCGAATTCCTGATGAATTATCTGCCTCCCCAAGCCCATCTCTTTATTTCATCCCGAATCGCTCCGCCATTATCGCTAAATCGTTTGCGAGGGCAGGGTTATGTAGCAGAAATCAAAACCACTGATCTTCGGTTTACAGTGGAAGAAACATCGGAATTATTAAATGATGTAATGGGAATTTCACTTACTGAGCCGATGATTCAGCATGTGTATTCCCGAATGGAAGGATGGATTGCCGGATTACAGATGGTCGTGGTGACCATGCAGGGTAATGCAGATGTCAATGCTTTATTAGCTGCGTTTCGCGGCTCGAATAATGATATCCTGGAATATCTGACCAGTGAAGTGTTGAATCAGCAAGAAGAGCAGGTACGCACGTTCTTACTGGAAACCAGTATCCTAGACCGTTTCACCGGAGAAATGTGCGATTACATTTTTGAAAGAAACGACAGTCGGGAAATAATAGATACATTGGTTGCAAAAAATCTGTTTTTGCAATCCATCGATAATGAAGGGAAATGGTTTCGTTACCATTCTTTGTTTAGGAGTTCATTATATAAACAATTATCCACCTTCCAGGCAGATGTGATTCCTCTTTTACATAAACGAGCCAGCAACTGGTTTGAGCAGGAAGGATTAATTGAAGACGCAATTGAACACGCCCTGGAAGCCGGTGAGTTCGACCGGGCGCTGACGTTGTTTGACAAGATTGTGACGGTTATCATGGGGCAAGACAAATATAACCGTTTTTGGACCTGGTTTAACAAGCTGCCGGAAGAATTTGTTACGAAAAGCTTATGGGCCAATATCGGTTGTGCCGTTTCCTGCGAAATGACCAGGCAACCGGAGCATCAAAAATTATTTACCCAGGTCGCGCTTTCCATAAGCGAAACCACGGGTATGGCCGCATATCAGAATTCCCCGTATTATGCGAACCTGTTGGGATCGTTATATATTCTGCAAACCCTGGATGCCTACCATAAAGGAGATATTCCGCAGGCAATTAAGCATGCAGACGACGGCCTGCAGGCGATGCCTAAAGACGAGGCCAGAGGAAGATGCGGACTGTTATGCGTTAAGGGATTCTCGCTCTGGATGCACGGCGACTTGCTGGCATCTTATCGTTGCTGCGAGGAAGCCGCACGTTTGGGCAAAGTAGTTGGGTGGCCTTATTCAGTCGGGTTAAATCTATCGGCGGTCGCGCATAGTCAATTTGAGTTGGGGCATTTGAACAGCGCCGCTGCCACCTGTCTTGAAATCCAGAGCAGCAGTTGGCAGGACGGCAAAGAGGTATCGTCCTCCTGCTATGCGTATTTAATGTCAGCCAGGATACTGTACCAGCGCAACTCATTGGAGGAGGCAGAGAAACAAATTCTCAAAGCGATGGACCTAAGTGAAAACGGACAGGAACCGGTGCTGTGGCTAAGCAGCCAAATGGCCTTGGCCAGGATTCATATGATCCGGGGCGAGACAGACGCCGCCATGGATATAGCCCGCCGCGCCAAGATAACCTATGAAACTGACTATCCTTATAGCTTCCTGGCCGATATTTTTATGACCCGATTATGGCTCATGGTCGGAGATGCTTCAACGGCAGCGGACAGTTTGGAAGCCTGGTCCGTATCTTTATTCGCACAGACTGACGGCCTGTTGCCTCAAGCAAGCGCATCCGTCCTCATACAGCAGGGGATATATAATAATGATATCCGCAATGTGTGGGCGGAATTACCTTTACTGACCTATGTGCGGGTTAAACTGGCGCAAGGGCAGGTGAACGGGTTAATGGAACTGTTGGAAGAAGTGCGCCGGGATGTGGAGGAAAAGCAGTGGCAAAGCATTCTTATAGAAACAATGATTTTGGAAGCGCTTGTTTTAGAAGCCGGTGAAAATCCCAAGGCCGCGCTGGAAGTATTAAAGGATGCTGTCGCCAGGGCTGAAAAGGCCAATTGCTTGCGCCTTTTTATTGACGAAGGTCAGCCTATGCAGCAAATGCTCCAGCGCATCAAAAGAAAAGGGGGATCTTCTGACTATACCGCAAAAATTTTGTCCTTGTTTAACCAACCCGCAGAGGGGTACCACCAGTCCGTTGACAGGCAGCTTGAGGTTTTGCCGGAGCCTCTTACCAAACGTGAAAAAGAGATCCTCGAACTGCTTTGTAGCGGCGCGTCCAATCAAAATATTGCGGACAGACTTTACATAAGTCTGCCTACGGTTAAGAACCATGTCCATAATATTTACGGAAAATTAGGCATAAATAACCGGGCTCAGGCGATCATCCGGGTACAGGAACTGGGGTTATTGAATTCCACCACCTCAAGTCCAAATAAGCGCGTTAAAAATAATTTATTTTTATGAGTTGTTTATGAACTGCTATTCAGCTTACGATTTAAATAGGCTGGTTTAGTGCATAGTTTTTCATATTCAGGCGCATCTTCGATAGGGGAATCATGTTATGTCCAAAGAGATAAAACAAAAGCCTAAATTTACGCAGCCGATTACAAAATTAATCATGCCCAGCATCCCGGTCAGCTTTCTGAAACGTCCTCGTCTCAACAAACTATATCAGGATGTCATTAAACGCAAAATTGTATTGGTGACCGCGCCTGCGGGTTATGGCAAGACAACCTTTCTAAGCGAAGCTCTGGCCCCAATAGAGCATCCGGTAGCCTGGATATCTCTGGATCGCCGGGACGATCACATCTTTGATTTTTGGAATAACATCATTATGGCCATTCAGAGGATCGAGCCGTCTTTTGGAGAACAGGTACTGATTAATCTGCAAAAGAATGATGAATCAATGGAAACCGTTCTCACCGAAATAATTAATGAAATCATTGAAACGTTGCCTGATCTATATATTGTTCTCGATGATTATCATTACATCGAATCGAGAGATATCCATGCATCAATCGAGTTTTTAATGGATTATTTACCTCCCCGGGCCCATCTCATTATCTCATCCCGCGTATCTCCTCCCTTATCGCTGAATCGATTGCGCGGCCGGGGATATGTCAGCGAAATCAAAACCAATGATTTGAGATTTACGATGGAAGAAACGGCCGAATTGTTAAATGATGTAATGGCATTTTCCCTGAATAAATCAATGATTCAATATGTGTATTCCCGGATGGAAGGATGGATTGCCGGATTACAGATGGTCGTATTAACCATGCAGGAAAATACGGACGTAAACGCCTTATTAGCTGCATTTAAGGGATCGGATAATGATATTTTGGAATATCTCACCAGCGAAGTGTTGAATCAACAAGAAGAGCGCGTACGCGATTTTTTATTGGAGACCAGTATCCTTGACCATTTCAACGGAGAGATGTGTAATTATATCTTCGAAAGAAATGACAGCCGGCAACTGTTGGATATTTTAATAGCAAAAAACCTGTTTTTGCAATCAATTGATCATGAAGGCAGTTGGTTCCGATACCATTCGCTTTTTCGAGATGCTTTACAAAAACAATTGAATCGTCAGCAGAGTGACATTCTTGCCTGGCATAAACGCGCCAGTAGCTGGTTTGAACGTGAAGGCCTGATGGAAGATGCGATTGAGCATGCTTTGGAAGCCGGCGAATTTGACCGGGCGATCAGCCTTCTGGAAAAAATCGTAATGTTTATCATGGGGCAGGACAAGTATAGGCAGTTATGGGCTTGGATAAAAAAACTGCCTGATGAATTGGTGTCCAAAAGTATGTGGGCCAATATCGGCTGCGCCGTTGCTTGTGAAAATACCCGGCAGCCGGAACAACAACAATTATTTACGCAGGTTGCGCTTTCCATAAGCGAGACCATGGCGACTTCCGCCTACTATGACACTCCGTATTACACGCCTCTGTTGGGATTTTTATATACATTGCGGATGTTGGATGCTTATCATAAAGGGGATGTTGCCCAGGCAATCAAACATGCGGACGACGGTCTGGAAGCGATGCCTGAAAATGAAACCAGAGGCCGGTGCGGGTTATTGTGTGTGAAAGAATTTGCGCTATGGAAGAATGGGGAACTGATGGCAGCTTACCGTTGCAGTGAAGAAGCCGCTCATTTAAGCAAGGTGGTGGGCTGGACCTACGCGGAGGTGCTAAGTTTATCCTCTATTGCTCATATTCGCTTTGCTTTAGGACGCCTGAACAGTGCCGCTGAGACTTGCCGCCAGATTCAGAGCGGCAGCCTTTTGGAAGGGAAGGAAATCTCTTCATGCTGCTACGCTTGCTTATTATTAGCGCAGATACTTTATCAATGGAACTATCTGGATGAAGCGGAAAAACAAGTCCTTCGGGCCATCAGTCAGAGTGAGAATGGGCAGGAACCGGTGCTGTGCCTGAGCAGCCAAATGGCTTTGGCAAGAATTTATATTATCCGGGGCAAGGCGGATGCCGCCATCGAAATTGCGCAACATGCCAAACTCATTTACGAAGCTGAATTCCCCGATAGTGTCCTGGCCGACATATTTATGACCAGGTTATGGATCATGAGGGGAGATTA
>DATMYB010000064.1:0-4811 GCA_035561215.1 Syntrophomonas sp.
AAGAAGTCTATCGCAAGATAATGCCTATAAAGGCTGCCGCACCGGTAAAAAATACCGACGGCCTGAGTGAGACCCTGTAAATAAGGGCACCCCCCGGGTGCGAGCTCGGGGTTGTTGAAAAATGATCGGTTCAGACGGTTACACCCTCTGGCCGATCGTTGACTTTGTCAACAATCAGAGGCGCCCCCCTTTTGGGCGCCTCTGTCATTTAGCATAGGCTTCATGAATAGTAGCCCCTGTTGCAACACAGCCTGCAACATCCGGAGAGTGTGCTGAATAATAATTCTTGATGATTTTCTTTACCATTACCAGTGAAAGACCCAGGCGTTTCCTCCGGAGCTCCGGTCGCGGGATTATAAGGTGCGGGACCGGGGACGCCAGAAAAGATTGATTAGAGCGCTGTCGCTATTCGTCTCATCTAACATAGCCAGTCGATAACTGTTCTTGATATTTATGGTAAATCACTGCAACCTATATAGAACGTGTGTTCTATATAGGTGTGATTACATATGATACCTGCCCGTATTGTGAAGGCTGAGGTATATAATCCCCGAACCCCTCGTAAAAACCAGTATTACCGGTGTGTAGAAGCACATTTTGAAGAACTGGCGGGCGTATGGGATGATAGGTATCAAAAAGATTATGGTTATTGGCGGCCTTACATACTGGATGTCATTTATAAATACCTGGACTGTGGTGACCTCCATCTGGGTTTTGCCCGGGTCAAATGTGATGACTGCCAGCATGAATACCTCTTGCCATTTTCCTGCAAACGCCGGTACTTTTGCCCCTCCTGTCATCAAAACGGGTCCTCGAATTCGGTGAATTCCTTTATACCGAGGTACTCAAACAGGTGCCTCATCGCCAGTGGGTCTTTAGCATCCCTAAAAGGCTGCGGCGCTATTTTATGTATGATCGCAGCCTGCTATCCAAATTAAGCCGGTGCGCATGGAAGGTATTATCGCACCTCCACCACCTTTCTCCTACAGCACTGATGAAGAACAATGGACCGAGGTCGAGGTCGAGGTCGAGGTCGGCAGCAGCGACCTGCCGGGCAGCTTCAGCTACACCCTGGACGGCTTAATCCCTAACACGGTCTATTACTTCAAAGCCTACGCCGCCAATTCGGCCGGGACCTCCTACGGGGCGGTGCAGAGCTTCCTGGTCCTGGAGGAACAGGCGCCCAAGGCCCCGGCCGCATCAACAGTCCTGCGCTTCTATAGAGGCCAAAATGATTATTATGTCAATGACCAGGTCCTGACCATGGATACCGCCCCCGTGATACTGGGAGGAAGGACCATGGTGCCTATCCGGTTTATGGCTGAACCCCTGGGTGCGGTTGTGAATTGGGATGGAACCGAGCGCAAAGTCACCGTCGTCCTTAACGACCAGGCTATTGAACTGTGGATTGGCCAGAACCTGGCCCGGGTCAACGGCGTGGAAACACCCATCGATGCCGGCAACCCGGAGGTAAAACCCTTTATCACAGATGCAGGGCTCAGCATGCTTCCGCTCAATTTTATCGCCCAGGCCCTGGGCTGCCAGGTGGAATGGGACCCGGCTACTCAAGAAGTGAAGGTGACCTACCCGGCTTAGCGGATTTTCATAATTACATCCAGTAACGTATAGGTGTGAATGAGCCAGAGAGAAGCGATTTTCTCTGGCTCAATTGCTTCGATAATAATCCGCTCAATAGGATGACCTGAGTTTGGCAGTAGCAAAGGTCCATCAGAATCTTGCCCCGGTTCTTGTTAACGCCGCCCATTTTTAAAAAGTAATTTGTATAATATAAATATGCCCTGGCAGGAATTACATTAAAAGGGAAAAGGGGGGAACGCACGTGAAGAAGTTCAAAGCTCTCAAACGCAACCGCGTCAACCGCGCGTTGGAAAGTATGTTCGATTATCCGCTGACGGTTATAGAGGCCCCGATAGGCTACGGAAAAACCACGGCGGTACGGGAATTTCTGTCCAACCAAGGCGGCGCCGTGCTATGGCTTTCTTTTCTTTCCTCCGAGGATACCGCTTCTTTCTTTTGGAACTCGTTTTCCACGGAAATCGGCAGGCTGGACGCGGAAACGGGCGTAAGGCTGAAGAATCTCGGGTTTCCCGCCGACGCACCCCAGACCGCAAATGTCCTGTCTATACTGAACGGGCTGGACTTTGATGAAAATACCGCGCTGGTGATAGATGACTTTCACCTGGTAAAAGGCCCTCAGATCGGTTCGTTCCTCACTTTGATCGCCAGAGAGCAACCGGAGAATCTACATATCGCCATTGTCATGCGTGATACCTCAAATCTTGATATTTCAGAGCTTACAGCCAAAGGGATGTGCAATATACTCCCCCAGCAAACGCTGTGCTTCACCGAACCGGAAATACGGGACTATTGCTCCATGATGGGCTATCATCCCGGCGAAACCGAGCTAAAAAAAATCAGCGAGTACACCGGCGGCTGGATTTCGATGGTCTATCTGACGCTGCTCGGCATCGGGCAGGGCATCCCGGTAGGCAAGAGCGACGTGATTAACGAACTAGTGGAAAAAGCGCTTTTCAATACCTATGACGATTCCATCCGCCGTTTTCTGCTGAGGCTGTCCGCGATGGACGCCTTTACAGCGGAGCAGGCGCTATTCGTTACCGAAGAGACAAACGCGGAGGGGTTCCTGAAACAGCTTCGCCGCGAAAACGCCTTTATCTTATACGACCCCGCCGCAGGTATATATAGGATACATAACGTACTGCTTGATTTCCTGCGCATAAAGCATAAAAACAACCCGTATCTCCCGCAGCTTTATCGGAGAGTGGGTGAATGGCTCCTTGCCCATAACGCAAAGGTCCCGGCATACGGCTATTTCACCAGGGCCGGGGATTCCGAGCGCATTCTCGAACTTCTTAACGATACCAGCAACATGATATATGGTTCCACCTATTTCGAGGGTTTTTTCGGCTTGTTTGCGTCCATCCCCCGAGAAACGCTGCTTAAATACCCTTTCGCGTATCTGCAATATATATCCATGATGATCATTACCGGCGGTCCAGACAGCGCGCAGGATGGCGTGGCGCGGCTGTATGAGCTGCAAGCGGTATATGAGGGCATGGAAGGGCTTGACCCCCGGTATAAAAACCAGGTTCTGGCGGAGGCTGCCCTGACCCGCCTGTTTTCCGTGTTCAACAACGCCTGGCAGATGACGGACTGTATCAAAGAAGCGCTCCGGCTGCTCGACGGCGAGTCCTCCGGCCTGATCACGCAGGAGAGTGAATTCACCTTCGCCTCCCCCCACCTGCTATATACCTATTACAAAGAGCCCGGAAAGCTAAAAGAGACGGCGGACTTCATAGCGGCGGAGTTTCCCTCCTACGCGCTGGCTTGCAGCGGCTGCGGCACGGGCAGCGATTACCTTTCAATGGCCGAATACGCACTTGAAACCGGCGACTGGCAGGGCGCTGAGCTGAACGCGTTCAAAGCCATATATAAGGCGCGAACACAAAATCAAATAAGCATCATCATCTGCGCGAACCTGACGCTCATACGGCTGTATATTTATCAGGGAAAGACGAAAGAGGCGCTGGAACTGCTGCGGCAGCTCCGGGCGGACATCGCCCGCGAAAACAACGTATTTTTGAATACCGCTCTGGAACTTGTGAACGGCTATATTTACGCCTGCCTCGGCCGGTACGGCAACATTCCCCTATGGCTTCAGAATGGCGATATGTCCCCGGCGCAATTTATGTACCAGGGCGTCGCCTTCAACTATATCGTATACGGCAAGGCAGTCCTTCTTTCAAAGAATTACATAAAGCTTGAAATCCTTACCGGTGAGTTTAAGCACTACTTCTCTATTTTTCATACCCAGCTTGGTTTTCTGCATAATCAGGTCCTGGAAGCGGCGGCCAAGTGCCAGCTTTACGGTATGGACGCGGGATGCGAGGCGCTCGTTGCAGCAATTGTGATGGCACGGGAGGATCATATTATACTTCCCTTCGCCGAGTACGCTCCCGCCATCACAGACATGATGCGGAGCATACAGCATGCCGATTCGCGGGACATGTATATCAAAGCAATTTATGATGCCTGCGAACAGTATATGGCGAGCTTAAAGCACACGACCCAGAGCACGGTATCCCTGTCAGGCAGGGAAATCGAAATCCTCGCCCTTACCGCGGAAGGCTTGAAGCGGGGCGAGATCGCTCTCAGGCTTCATTTGGCGGCGGGTACCGTCAAGAATCATTTGGAAAATATTTACCGCAAGCTGGAGGCTTCCGGCCGGACTGCGGCCATCAAAAAGGCGCGGGAGCTGAAAATTCTTTAGACCTTTTATAAAAATGTGCCGTTCGGCACATCCCCTACAAAAAATCAATCCTCCATACTTTGTTTAAGCATGGAGGATTTTTTATGCCCGAAAGGAGGCCAAAACCGATAAGCAGAATCCTGAAAGTCACGCCCAACGATGATTAC
Organism: Syntrophomonas sp.; assembly: GCA_035561215.1. Taxonomy (GTDB): domain Bacteria; phylum Bacillota; class Syntrophomonadia; order Syntrophomonadales; family Syntrophomonadaceae; genus Syntrophomonas_B. The sequence goes on from DATMYB010000064.1 coordinate 4,459, forward strand.
ACCCTTCTCGTCGAATTCGAACAGGGCAATAAGATCCTGTTCAACATGAAGCCGATGCTCAAATCGCTGCCCTATCAAAGCCTGAATGACCTGGACCGTTTCAGGAGCATCACGCTGGAGGAAAAGGCCATTTGCTGGCCGGACCCCGCGGCTCCAGACGAAAGCATAGTGCCCCTGCGCCTGACGGTGGACAATATCCTGTTTACTATACGCGGATAAAAATGATGTCTTTACTTGCACAAACTTCTGGCCGCTCTGCTTGAAAAAACAGTTCAACCTGATGAAGGGCAGGCGGCGGAATTGGAGGGCTGCTCAAGAACAACACCTGAAAATCTTTATATTAAGGAAAGGAG
>DATMYB010000065.1:0-12867 GCA_035561215.1 Syntrophomonas sp.
TTATGCAAAAAAAGATTTTAATCGTTGACGATCAAAAAGGGGTAAGAAGACTCCTGGAAGAACTCTTTAAAAAAGAAGGCTGGGACGTTAAGGTAGCTGCTGATGGTCAGGAGGCAATCACCAGAGTGGAAGAGAGATTGCCGGACATTATCCTGATGGATGTTAAAATGCCGAATATGAGTGGCCTGGAAGCGTCGCAGATCATTTTGCGGGAGCATAGCGACGTACCCATAATCATGATGACTGCCTACGGTGAAATCGAGGTAGTCAAAAAGGCGTTGGAAGCCGGGGTCAAAAAATGCATCACCAAACCCTTTGATATTATCATTTTACGGGACATGGTAAATAATTTAATCAACGAACAAATTGCCTGATGAAATAAACCAACCGTTCATATTCAACGCCCCGGCAGATGGTTTCAGTCATCGGAAAGAAATAGATCCGGGCAGGATTCCCGGCCCGGCCCGGGAGAGACCATCAGGCAGAAGATAAGATTTCTCGGCAACTCCCATAAAGCCTGATCGCAGTTGCGCAGGAAGGGTTTATTTCTTTGGCAGACAACCAGCAAAGGGGGAATGTTTTTTGCGAATTTTTATTGATTCTGCTAATATAGAAGAGATAAAAGATATTAATACCATGGGTTTTCTGACGGGGGTTACCACCAATCCGAGCCTGGTAGCCAAAGAAAAGAGAGACTACCGGGAAGTTATCGGTGAAATTTGCTCGATTGTGGAAGGCCCTGTCAGTGCGGAAGTAATAGCCCAGGATTACGCTGGCATGATGCAGGAAGCGGAAATGCTGGCCGCCATACATCCCAACGTGGTTATTAAAATTGCCATGACCGAGGATGGTTTGAGAGTTATCAGCGCTTTGCGGCAAAAAGGAATTAAAACCAATGCCACGCTGATTTTTTCGGCTGCCCAGGCTTTGCTGGCGGCCCAAGCCGGCGCCAGTTATGTAAGCCCTTTTTTGGGGCGTATTGACGATACCTCCGGCGACGGAATGATTCTGCTGGAAGACATCATGACCATCTTTAATCAGTTTATACTGGATACGGAAGTCATTGCCGCCAGTATCCGGCATCCCGTTCATGTTCTGCAAGCGGCCAGGATTGGTTCCCATATTGCTACCGTACCGTACAAAATTATCAAACAGATGATAAAGCATCCTCTTACTGATGCCGGCATTCAGAGATTTCTGCAGGATTGGCAGGAGGCTTTTAAATAAAACATATTCAATACAAATGCTCTCGCTCAGAAGAACATTTATGGTCTATTTTTAATAAAGCGAGAAAATTGGGAGGGTTAATAGTGGAAAGAGAGCTGGCGCTGGAATTCGCGCGTGTAACTGAAGCTGCGGCGCTTACATCAGCTCGCTGGGTCGGACTGGGCGACAAAGAGGCAGCGGACGACGCTGCTGTTACCGCTATGCGGGTAATGTTTGATACCGTTTCGATCGATGGAGAGGTGGTTATTGGCGAAGGGGAAATGGATGAAGCCCCGATGCTCTATATTGGAGAGAAAGTCGGCCTGGGAGTTGCGCCTCAGGTGGATATAGCGGTTGATCCGTTAGAAGGTACCAATCTGGTGGCCAAGGGTCTGAACGGAGCCATAGCAGTGCTGGCTTCAGCTCCGAAAGGTACGCTTTTACATGCACCGGATATGTATATGGACAAAATTGCGGTAGGGGCCGAGTGCAGGGGTCGAGTATTTCTGGATGCCAGCGTCAAGGAGAATCTGAGACAGGTAGCCAAAGCCCTGGACAAATCCATCCGCGAGGTTACGGTGGTGGTTCTTGACCGCGAACGTCATCAAGGTATAATCGATGAAGTCAGGAGCGCCGGCGCCCGTATCAGACTGATCAGCGACGGGGATGTATCGCCGGCAGTGGCCGCTGCCTATGGAGACTCCGGCGTAGATATTTTAATGGGGGTCGGCGGTGCGCCGGAAGGCGTCATTACCGCGGCGGCCATGAAATGTCTGGGAGGAGATTTCCAGGCCCGTCTGTACCCGGAAGACGATACTGAAATCCAACGCTGCCACGAAATGGGCATCAAAGATGTCAAACAGCTGTTTACTATCGATGAATTAGTCAAGTCCGACGACGTTATTTTTGTAGCTACCGGTATTACCGATTCATACTTGCTTAAAGGGGTGAGATATGTCAAAGGGCGCGCTATTACTCATACCATTGTAATGCGTAGCGCCTCCGGTACCATTCGTCTTATCGAAGCCAATCATTGTCTGGATAAAAAACCCTTATTCAAAGATAGACGCATATCCATTACCTTGGAATAATATGCTGTAAAGCGATTCCGCCAATTATTCTTCAATCGATAAGATTTGCATGTCTGTTTACTTGAACAATAAAAGGAAAGAATATATGTAGGGGCAATGCCTGCCCCTACATATGCCCGCCCGGGAAATCTGCTTTTTGCAGATATTCACTGCAGTTTATTCTGTTATGTAAATTCCCCATATCAGGTTGACCGAAATTCAGGATTTGATAGCGTGCTGGATTTTTTTAGGCTTGATCGGCTTTCACCAATTCATTTTTTGATTACGCTGTAAACAGCGAGAGGAGGAAAATTTTGAAACTCAATATTTCTGAGCTGGAGAACAAAACCATGCTGGAATTGTATCAGATCGCCAAGGACATCAATCTGGCTGGTTATTCCAAGCTGCGTAAAAAGGAACTGGTATTTGAAATCACCAAAGCCCTGACTCATTCCAATGAATTGCTGCAAGCCTCCGGGGTGTTGGAAATTATGCCGGATGGGTATGGTTTTTTAAGACCCTTTGCCTATGTGCCCAGCCACGAAGACATTTACGTATCGCCGTCACAAATCAGGAAGTTTGATTTGCGTACCGGGGACCGGGTAGGCGGACAGGTGAGGCCGCCCAAAGACAATGAGCGCTTTTTTGCTTTGCTCAAAGTTGAGGATATCAATGCCCTGCCGCCGGAAGAATCCAGCAAACGCATTCACTTTGACGCCTTGACCCCGCTGTATCCTACGGAGCGTTTAACCCTATCCACCGATTCCAAGGAAATGTCCACCCGCATGATCGATTTGGTAGCACCCATTGGCAAAGGCCAGCGCGGTTTGATTGTTGCCCCGCCTAAGGCCGGCAAGACCATGCTGTTGCAGAAAATGGCCCAGGGAATAACCACCAATCATCCCGAGGTGGAATTATTCATTTTATTGGTGGATGAGCGGCCGGAAGAGGTTACCGACATGCAGCGCTCCACCCAGGCGGAAGTAGTGGCTTCAACTTTTGACGAGCCCCCGGAAAACCATGTAAAAATTGCCGATATGGTCTTGGAGAGAGCCAAACGCCTGGTAGAGCATAAACGGGATGTGGTGATTCTGATGGACAGCATTACCCGCCTGGCCCGGGCCCACAATCTCATCATTCCTCCCAGCGGTCGGACTTTGTCAGGCGGTATCGACCCGGCTTCCCTGCATAAACCCAAGCGCTTTTTCGGCGCCGCCCGCAATATTGAAGAAGGCGGCAGCCTTACCATTATTGCCACGGCCCTGGTAGAGACCGGTTCCCGTATGGATGACGTTATTTTTGAGGAATTCAAGGGTACCGGCAATATGGAATTGGTGTTGGACCGGAAGCTGTCCGAACGCAGAATATTCCCGGCCATCGATTTGAAGAGATCGGGAACCCGCAAGGAAGAACTGCTTTTCAGCGCTGAAGAAATGGAACTGATGTGGAATCTGCGCAACACCTTCAGCGAATACAATTCGGTAGAAACCATGCAGATGATGATCGATACCATGAAGAAAACCAAGTCCAATGAAGATCTTCTGCGGGCCGCTCCCATCATTTTCGGTAAAAGAGATTTTTCGCGCAAAAACGGCAGCAACAAGTATTATGAATAAAAGTCTCATATTCTGCCAAGAATAGAAGCGAAGACGTCTCCGTTTCTATTTCTAGCGGAGGCAGAATTGAGGTGAAAATATGCATAAAAGGTGGATAAGCCTTGTGCTGACAGGCTTGTTTATAGCTGGGTGTGTCCACCCCACAGATGCGCGTTTGATAGAAGGGAAAACCAATGTTTCCAGGGCGGCTGGAAGTAAAGAAAGTATTACCTTGTATAGAATTCAAGCAGGCGATAACCTATGGTCCATTGCCAGACGTAATAAGGTGAGCATGGACAGCCTGATGTCCCTTAATGGTTTAAACGAACGCAGTATCCTTACGATCGGTGAGGTAGTGAAAATCCCGTCATTGGGGTTAGTCAATGGAAGTTATCATGTGGTGCGGGTGGGGGAAACCATGTGGAGCATTGCCGCCGTCTATGGGCTGAATGTAGCGGCGATTGTAAATGCCAATCCGAACAAAAACCCCCGTTCCCTGAACGTCGGCGACCGCTTGAGCATTCCCCAGCGCGGTTCCACGCAAGTAGCATCAGTGTCGACGCCTTCCCGCAGTCTGTCTTTTTCCGGAGTGTTCGCCTGGCCTCTGACCGGTGTTATTACCTCCTATTTCGGTTATAGAAAATCCGGCTACCATCACGGCATCGACATTGCCGGGAAGACGGGTACGCCGATCAAAGCCGCCGCCGATGGAGTAGTGACATTCGCAGGCTGGAAAGATGTTTACGGAAATACCGTCGTTATCGAGCATGGGAGTGGGAAGAGCACCCTTTATGGACACGCGCAGAAGCTGCTGGTAAAAGAGCAGCAGCAGGTCAAACGCGGTCAAATTATAGCCCTGGTTGGTGTCAGCGGAAGAACAACCGGACCGCATTTGCATTTTGAGATTCGTATCGGGGAGAAGTGCTACAATCCCTTGAGCTATCTGAGCCATTAAAAAAGCCGCCCCGTAAGGGGCTTTTTTTTATGTTCAGAAGAGGTATAATTGCATATATGCGCGTGTCCCTTCGTGGGGACGCGGTTTATAGATGCCGCTATCCTGACCTTGGCAGGTGCGGCGATGGGTTTAAGAGGTTTAACGATCATGTTTCTTACACTTTATGCCAACCAACAAGGGGAGGCTATAGAAAACCAGGAATTTACCATGCTGGGGCGCAGCGGTCTGGAATGGCTGGAGCCGGAACCGGATGAGATGATCCCTTTGCCTAAGGGCGCCTCCCTGGTTTCGCTGCCGGGTTTTGTGCCGGTGGGGATTGACCGGCAAGGGCAATTGCAATATTTCACGCATCAACCTGGCAGCCGCAATAAAACGATAACCGCGGTAGCGGCATTATTGCCCCAGGGTTTTACCCGCACCTTGCTGCCGGCCTGTGTCAGTCCTGAGTCAGTGCCTTTACAACTGTTGGGTTACGCGGCGGTAGGATTCAAGGACGGCCAAATCTGGGTAGCGGCGGTGCAAAGTGACGAGCATCGCAAATGGCATCCCCATTATTATAATACCTCCGCTCTGCCCCAGCGAATTAACCGCTGGCTGGATCAATATCCGGAGAATAGGATTGTACGCCAGTTGGCTCGATGTTCTCTGGAATACAGCTGTTTTACCGCCCAGAATTTGTTTTATGGCCGTTGGGAAGCGGGGATTCCTACCATGACTGCTTGCAACGCCGACTGCATCGGCTGTATCTCGGAAAGCCATTTGGAAGTGGACTCTCCCCAGCACCGCCTCGCTTTTCTGCCTACGGTGCAGGAAATATGCGAAGTGGGCAAGGAACATTTGCTCCACGCGAAGGAAGCCATTATAAGTTTCGGCCAGGGCTGCGAAGGTGAACCGGCCCTGAATGCCGACCGGTTGTCCCGGGCCATCAGTTCTATCCGCCGGGAAACCGACCGGGGCACCATCAATATGAACAGCAACGCCGGTTATACCGAAGGCGTGATAAAAATGGCGGAGGCCGGTTTGGATGCGCTGCGGGTGACGTTATTCTCCTGCCGGCCGGAAAATTACAATATATATCACCGACCCCAAAATTATGGCCTGGAAGACGTAAAAAACTCCATCAAAGCCGCCCGTTATCATGGCCTGACCGTGTCGCTGAATCTGCTGGCTTTTCCCGGTTTTACCGACCGGGAAGAGGAGACAGAAGCGCTGTTGGGACTGCTGGCGGAGGGAAATGTGGATATGGTGCAGTTGCGCAACCTGAACATTGATCCCGAGATTTTATTCAGCCGCCTGGAGCGGGGGGGAGAAGTTTTGGGAATTACCGGGTTTATAAATATCATCCGCCAGGAAATGCCCCAGGTACGGATCGGCTCTTATACTCACCCGGTTTGCTAAAAATTTTTTGATGGGGCTATAAGTATGGAAATGAGGAGAGAATTTTGGACAGCAACAAGAAACTAATGACGGCGCAGGAAATGAAGGCCAGCAGTGTAGGCCAGCAAGTATCCGGCAAATTTTTGATCATGGACAGAGTCTATCGTAAAACCAAAGACGGCAAGGACATGTACAATCTGAGGCTGGGGGACAGCAGCGGAGAAATAGACGCGGTGGTATGGGAAAACTGCAGACTTACCGGCACTTTGGCCAGCGGCGCGGTGATCGGAGTGCTTGGAGATATGGGCAATTTCGCCGGTAAAAACCAGATCACCGCCAGGATTATCAAGGTGTTGGATGAAGATCCCGGACTTTATTTAAAAAAGGCGGATAATCTGGAGGAGCTAAAGCGCCATTTTGCGGAACTGGTGCAGTCGATCCAGGACCCGCACTTGCAGGCGCTGTTAGGAAAAATTTTCGATAACAGTACCCGGGAAATTTTTTTCCGGGCGCCGGCGGCTAAAAGAATCCACCACAACTATCCGGGAGGCTTGCTGGAACACAGCTGTCAGGTAGCGGATCTGGTCTTGAAGATAGCGGGATCCTATCCTTATCTGAACCGGGATCTGCTGCTTTTTGGAGCCCTGGTCCACGATATCGGCAAAATCGTGGAATATAAAAACGAGGTTACTCCCCAGTATACGACGGAAGGCAAGCTGCTGGGGCACATCGTTATTGGCAGTGAAATCATCGCTCAGAAAATCGCGCTTCTAAAAGCGGAAGGTTATGATTTTCCGGAAAATCTGGAATGGATGATCAAACATATGATTTTAAGCCATCACGGCAGTATGGAATTCGGGTCGCCGGTAATTCCTCTTTTCCCCGAGGCTTTTGTACTGCACGTAGCTGACAATCTGGACGCCAAAATGTTCATCTTCAACAACAAATTGCAGGAAAACAACAGTGAAGAAGAATACTTTACCAATTATGACAGCTTCTTTGCCCAGCAGTTTTTCACGTATCGTTATCCGCAGGTTGAACCAGTTGAACCGTAAAAACCAACGGAGCCGACTTGATGTAAGCGCAAAAAGAATTTGTCTTTTCATCATTTTATTGTTATAATATTTTTCGCAGTCTGTTACGGGCTACATATCAATCGTATATAGATATTGAGTTCGAAGCGAGGTGATTACTTTGAAAGAGAAAATACATCCTAAATTCGCAATTACAACTGCCAGATGTGCTTGCGGCAACGAGGTGGAAGTCGGATCGACCAAGGAAAACATCAAAGTGGAGATATGCTCCAAATGCCATCCTTACTACACAGGTGATACCCGCAGAATTGTTGATACCACCGGCAGAGTCGATAGATTTAAGAAAAAGTACGGGTTAGCTTAGTAAAGAGCAGGGCAATGTACCTGCTTTTTTCTTTACGGTTACTTTTTTGATCCCGAGCCGGAAGGCGGTGGAGATAATATGGGCAAGTTTCAATACGGCGGTATGGCGGCCATCGAAGGTGTAATGATGCGGGGACCGCAGCACACTTCCCTGGCGGTGCGCAAGCCTGACGGAACGATTGCATTGGAAATTGAAAATAACAGCGATATCGCCAAACGTTATCGGTTTTTAAAGTGGCCTTTCATAAGAGGCACTTATGTATTGATCGAATCAATGGCAGTCGGTATCAGGATGCTGAACAAATCTGCCAATATGTCCATGGCGGAAGAAGAGGAAGAACTTACCGCCAAAGAAATATTTTTCACCGGCATGCTGGCATTTGTGCTGGCCCTCGCGTTGTTTGTGGCTTTGCCGACCGCTATTGTGCATTTTACCCGCCACTACCTGGGCGGAGTCCTGATCCAGAATATCATCGAAGGCGTTATCAGGATCGCTTTTTTTCTGATCTATGTTTACGCTATTTCCAAAATGGATGACATTGAGCGGGTCTTTATGTATCACGGCGCGGAGCACAAATCGATCCATACTTTGGAAGCCGGACAGGAGCTGACCGTGGAAAACGCCCGCCGGCAATCTACCCTGCATCCCCGCTGCGGCACCAGTTTTCTGCTGATTGTAATGGTTATATCCATTCTGGTGTTTGCATTATTGGGCGAAGGCAGTTTATTTTACCGTATTTGGTCCAGAATTTTGGTATTCCCGGTGGTAGCCGGCCTGGGCTATGAGTTTATAAAATGGTCTGCGGTGTGTTATGATAAAGGCTGGGCCAAATGGCTGATAGCTCCCGGTTTGTGGCTGCAGAAGCTGACTACCCGCGAGCCTGACGATCAGCAGTTGGAAGTGGCCCTGACCGCGCTGAAGGCGGTTTTGCAGCAGAGCCCTGCGGTACAGCCGGATGAGGCTGGTCCTGCTGACGATATGCAGTTCCGCCTGATCTGCAAAGAAGCGTAAGACAAGTTCTGGGAGGATTTAGAATGCTGGAGAAACTTGCCAGTCTGGAATTAAAATACAACGAATTGACGGATAATCTGAGCAATCCGGACGTTATCGGCGATCAGAGCAGATTTCAGAAATATGCCAAGGCCCATGCGGAACTCACCGATGTGGTCAGCAGTTACCAGGAATACAAAAAAGCCTGTCAGGAATTGGAGGAAAACCAGCTCCTGTTGAAAGAAGAAAATGACCCGGAGCTCAAAGAATTGCTGACCGGAGAAATCCAGACCCTGCAGGAGAAAATAGCGGCGACGGAAGCGCAGTTGAAGATATTGCTGCTGCCCCGGGACCCCAACGATGAAAAAAGCGTCATTATGGAAATCAGAGCCGGTACGGGCGGCGAAGAGGCAGCCTTGTTTGCCGGAGACCTTTTCCGCATGTATTCCCGTTACGCCGAAGAGCAGGGATGGAGAATCGAAATAATGGATTCCCACTATACCGAGCTGGGAGGCATTAAAGAGCTTATTTTTGTAGTGGACGGCGTGGGCGCTTTCAGCAAGCTGAAATACGAATCCGGTGTCCATCGGGTGCAGAGGATTCCCAGCACCGAATCAGGCGGAAGGATTCATACTTCAGCGGCAACGGTGGCGGTGCTGCCGGAAGCTGAAGAAGTCGACGTAGATATAAATGAAAATGATCTGAAGATAGATGTCTATTGTGCCAGCGGCCCTGGCGGGCAATGCGTCAACACCACCCAGTCGGCAGTGCGTATCACCCATATGCCCACCGGTTTGGTAGTTACCTGCCAGGATGAAAAATCCCAGCACAAGAACAAAGCGCAAGCTATGCGGGTTCTGCGTGCGCGGCTGCAGGAAATGCTGGAATCGGAAAAAAACGAAGAGATGGCCGGAGCCAGAAAAAGCCAGGTCGGTACCGGCGATCGCAGCGAAAGGATTCGTACCTACAATTATCCTCAGGGCAGGGTAAGCGACCACAGGATCAATCTTACCCTGCATAAATTGGATCAGATAATGAATGGTCAGTTGAACGAGATTATTGATGCATTAATGGCCAATGACCAGGCAGAACGTTTAAAAAAGGTGGATTAAGTGCAGACCGTCTGGAGAATCAAAGATTTGCTCGAGTGGACAACCCGGTACTTTTTAGACAAAGGCATCAATGAATCTCGCCTGGAAGCGGAGATCCTGCTGGCCCATGTACTGAAAAAGGACCGGGTTTATTTGTATGCCAATTATGAAGCTCCGATCAATGCCGAGGAAAGAGCCGTCTATAAGGAATACATAAAAAGACGCGTGCAAAGGGAACCTATTGCCTATATAACCGGGCATAAGGAATTCATGTCGCTGGACTTCGAGGTCAGCCCCGAGGTATTGATACCGCGTCCGGAAACGGAATTATTGGTGGAAACGGTTTTGCAAACCGTAAAGGATTTGGACTGCCCCCGCATCGTTGATGTAGGTACCGGCTCCGGCGCCATTGCCGTCAGCCTGGCCCGTTATTTGGAGCGAGCCGAGATATGGGCTGCCGATGTCTCCGGTCCTGCGCTGACCATTGCCCGCCGCAATGCCAGCCGGCATAATGTCGTCATTGACTTCCGGGAAAGTGATTTGCTGGAAGTTTTTCTTGATGACCGGGCTGGAGGTCAGCCGGGACGTTTTGATGTCATCGTCGCCAACCTTCCCTATGTGGCTGAAACAGAGCGAATGAACCTGGAACCCCAGATCCTTGATTTTGAACCACATCTGGCTTTGTTTGCCGGCGACGACGGGTTGGACCTGTACCGCCGGCTGATACCCCAGGCACGTTTGTTGCTGGGGGAAAGTTCGACTTTGTTGTTTGAGATCGATCCGCGCCAGGCTTTGTTGATTCCCGCCCTTTTGTCAGAATTTTCAGATATTAAAGTGCTTAAAGATGCAGCCGGACGTGAACGGATCGTTCAGGCCAGGAGAAGTATAGATGGTTAAAACCCAATATTTAAAAGTAGATGCCGTGAATCCGGAGGATGATAAAATCCAGCAGGCAGCCAGTTTGATTCGTGCCGGAGAACTGGTGGCTTTCCCCACTGAGACGGTATACGGACTGGGGGCTGATGCGATGAACGCTGAAGCCGCCGGCAAAATATTTACCGCCAAGGGCCGGCCGGCCGACCATCCCCTGCTGGTGCATATAAGCCGGATGGAGCAGGCGGAGGCGCTAGTCAAGCATATACCACTGGAAGCACGTCTGCTGATGAAGCAATTCTGGCCGGGGCCCTTGTCCATCATTTTGCCGGCCCGGGAGCAGGTGCCGGAGATCGTCCGGGGAGGATTCAGCGGAGTGGGGTTGCGCATGCCTTCCCATCCGGTAGCCATAGCCCTGATCAATGCCGCCGGCCCGCTGGCTGCGCCTAGCGCCAATCTTTACGGACGTCCCAGTCCGACCAGCGCTCAACATGTACAAGCGGATCTGGACGGGAAAATTGCCGCGGTGCTGGCTGCCGGAGAAACCGGCAGCGGGCTGGAGTCCACGGTCCTCGACCTGAATGGCCCGATGAAAATATTGCGCCGCGGAGGAATTCCGGTTGAGGATATAGAAGATCTTTTGGAATGTCGCCTGTCAGCGGCAGATGACCAGATCACCGGCCAGCCGGCTTATAAAAGCTTGGTTCAGGTAATACTAAGCGAAAGGGTTGAGAAAATTACGCCCATGACACGGGTGCTGCAGCAGGCGGGCAAGGCGGTAGGATTGGTACGGATGCCGGATTCCGACCATACGTATCCCTGCCGTTTTATTAGGGAATATAATTTAAAATTAAACGAGTCGGGTCAATCTTTTTTTTCAATTTTGCGAGGAGCCGAGCAGGAAAAGATTGACGCACTGATCTTTGAGCCGCCGGGCAGCCACCTTGAAGGTCCGGGCCAGGCGGTCATTGACCGCATCAGACGGGCGGCAGCAAAACAGGATTGAGAGGAGTCCGTGCATGAACGGACAATTTTGGACGGTTATACTGGTAGCGATTGTACTGGGAGCAGATGCCTTTTCCCTTTCCATGGGCATGGGCATTCGGGGCGTCAGCCGCCGATATGAATGGCGATTTTCAGCCACCGTGGGAGTATTTCACGTTTTCATGCCTCTGATCGGGTTAAGTCTGGGTATAGCCGCTGGCAGAGTATTGGGGGTATGGGCGGGCCGGATTGGAGCCGCCGTACTGCTTTATATAGCGCTGGAGATGATGTGGAAATCCTATCGGGAATTAAAGCCCCGCGCACTATCTTTCGCGGAGGCCAAGCGTTCGCTGTCTTCCCCTGAGGATAAACTCTCCGATAGTTGGATAAGTCTGCTGGTGTTGACCACTTCGGTCAGCATTGATGCTCTGACAGTGGGATTCAGTCTGGGTACCATCAATGCCCCGATCCTTTTCACGGTCTTGATTATGGGGGCAGTAGCCGGTACCATGACCATGCTGGGCTTCAAAGGCGGAAAATTGTTTAGCCGCGCCGTAGACAGCTATTCTCAGGCGGCCGGAGGATTGATTCTGCTGGCCCTGGCGATAAAGATGGCGTTTTAAATTGATACTTGATGCCACTGCAAAAAATTATAATTAGTTGGTGGAATGTACAAACATTACGTCGCCAGACTCAGCGTCAAGTGCTCCTTCATGTTTATACATTCCACACGATGAAATTAGGTTTTTTGCAGTGGAATCATACCCCGATTTATGAACACAATTTATGAGGGGAGGAGTTGCATGCATATCCTGTTTGTATGCAGCGGCAACACCTGCCGCAGTCCTATGGCGGAAGCGCTCTTCACCGACTTGTTTGCGAAAATGCGCAAATCACGCCAGGAGACTGAGGTCATTGCTCGGTCGGCCGGTATCTTTGCTTTTGACGGCCAGCCCGCTAACCGGGACGCAGTTGCGGTTATGGCGGAGATGGGCATCGATATCAGCAGTCACCGCTCTAAAGCCTTGGATGAAGATTTGGTGCAATGGGCGGATTTGATTCTGACCATGACCGAAGCACAATATCGCGAAATTATGGAGTGTTACCAGGTACCTTCCGCAAAGGTAAAGGTACTGGGAAAATTCAGCCTGGGCAGCCATGAAGATGTGGTTGATCCTTTCGGTTCCGACATCGGGACTTATCGTCGCTGTGTCAAACAAATCCGGAATATGATCATCGAAGTTGTGAAAAAATTCAGCTAAGCAGATGAATTTATGTATAATAGTATAATATGATTCCCCTGCAAAAACTTATAATTTGCTTGTGGA
>DATMYB010000066.1:0-4728 GCA_035561215.1 Syntrophomonas sp.
ATTTTAACCAGTCAGAAATCAAGAAATAGCAGTTATCAACATAGTTATTCACATTATCCACAGGCTAAATTACAGGGAATTCGACCAGGGTTGTGCATTAATACTTAAGGAAGCGAAATTTCCCTGGACGTAATCAGAATATGCTCTGGCCGCAATCATAGCCGCATTATCGGTGCATAAACCTAGGGATGGGTAATATAGTTGCAGGCCTTCCTGCTGTACTCTATCTGTCATTAATTGTCGAAGATGTTGATTGGCAGCCACCCCTCCTGCCATTAGAATTGTGCGCGCCTTGTAATTTTTGGCAGCTCGGATAGACTTTTCCATCAAAACTTCCACCAGGGCCGCCTGAAATTCGGCCGCCATATCTTCCGCGCGGGCTTGTCCGGCTCTGGTTTGTTTGATCCATAAATTCATAGCTGCCGTCTTCAAACCGCTGAAGCTGAATTCATAATCATCCCGGTCCAGAAATACCCGGGGCAGATGGTAGGCTCCCGCTGTCCCCTGCTGAGCTGCCTTCTGGATGGCGGGGCCGCCCGGATATCCCAACCCGAGGAACCGGGCCACCTTGTCGAAGGCCTCGCCGGCTGCATCGTCGCGGGTTTCACCCAGCAAGCGTCCGCTATCCCGGTTTTCCATATACAGCAGACTGGTGTGCCCTCCTGACACCACTAAACAAATCGCCGGGAAAACAATATCCCGGTGCTCCAGAAAATTAGCCCAGATGTGGCCCTGCAGATGGTCTACGGCAATCAAAGGCTTACCCAGCCCATACGCAAAAGCTTTGGCAAAAGACAGCCCTACCAGCAGCGCGCCGATCAAACCGGGCCGGTTGGTCACCGCCACCGCGTCAATATCCTGGTAAGCCAGTCCGGATTCCTGAATGGCTTTTTCCACTACCAGAGCTATATTTTCGATATGTTTGCGGGAGGCCACTTCCGGAACCACCCCGCCAAACTGCTGATGGATGCTGATCTGAGAATTGATAATATTAGACAAAAGCTCTTGACCGTTTCGCACCACCGCAGCCGCCGTTTCATCACATGAACTTTCAATGCCGAGAATGATTGTATCCTTCATTTTTCCACTCCAACTTACACTAGTGTACTGTACCACTCACATTTCGGCAAATGACTTGTCTGAATTTCCATCTGCTGTGTTGTCGTCGCTCACCATAGCTACGGCTATGCCTCGTTCCTCCGCCTTGCAGACTGAAAATTCATCCTGCGTCCTTTATCCAAAAGTGAGTGAGCCAGTACACTAAAATAAATACTTGGTCATAATCTGGGCGTCTTCACCATTATCCACATAATAAGCCTTCCTTTGTCCGGTATGTACATAACCAAGTTTGTCATACATGGCTAAAGCCGCCGAATTACTCGGTCTGACTTCCAGCAGTATCCGGGTGGCGTGCTTGGTCCGGGCTATTTTCTCCAGTCCCAGCATTAAATCATGGCCGATTCCCTGGCCCCGGTACTTGCCCGCTACCGCCACATTGGTTATATGCGCTTCCTCGAAAACCACCCAGATCCCTCCGTAGGCGGCAATATCCCCGCCATCATCACAAACCAGATAATCGGCAAAATTATTTTGCAGTTCCCCCAGATATGAATCCCTCGACCATGGCAGGCTGAACGACTCTCTTTCAATATCCATGACCTTGTTCAAATCGGTTTCGCTCATTTTGCGGATCAAATAGCGTGTATTCAGCAACTATAACTCCCCTTTGCCCAATTTGTATTCAGCCTCGGAAAGACGTACATAAACCGGCCGTATGGCGAAAGTATCGTCAAAATCGTTATTCAATGCTCTGGTGAGGGCCAGACTGCCCAACGCCGCCGCCCGGGGCAGCATCAACGGCCCGGGCGCCACCTGCAGATCTTCCCGGAAAAACGCCCGGAAATAGTCGGCGTAAGGATAAAACCCGTCTCCCAGTAAAGTGATACAGTGTTTGCCGGCTGCAGTCGCCGCTGCCCGCGCCCGGGAAGCCATTTCCTGCGGAGAACAGGCCATGTCTTCCGTTAAGCGCTGAGGAGTATCGCCGACAGCAGAATAAAAGGCAGTATATACTTCCTGTTTGCGGGCATCCAGCAAAGGGCACACCAAATTATCGCTGAAAACGATATTGTGGGCCAGAACATCCAGGGTTGAAACGCCCACCAGCGGTTTCCCGCAGGCCATGCTCAAACCTTTGGCAGCGGCCAGGCCGATGCGCAGCCCGGTAAACGAGCCGGGACCAATCGTAACCGCGATCACGTCAAGATCGGACACCGTCAGCTCACAATCGTGCAAAACCCGGTCGATCCCCGGCATTAACGTTTCCGAATGGGTTTTCTTGTAATTCATAAATTCTTCCCGCATTACCTTTTGATCATTCAGTAACGCCAGTCCGGCCACCGGGGTAGCGCTATCTATAGCCAGCATGTACAAGCTGCATCAGTCCTTCAAGTTTTTTTTCATAGCGGGCTCCCCGGGCGGTAAGTCGCACGCGGCGGGGGCGCTCATAATCATCTTCGCTGAGGGAAATCTCAACCAGCAAGGCTTCCTCCGGCAGCAAGTCGTCAGTCAAATTGGGCCATTCGATTAAAGATATCCCCTGTCTTTCCAGGTAATCCTCCAGACCCAGATCTGCCGTTTCACCTTTTTCCAACCGGTAAAAATCAAAATGGTACAGGGGCGGGTCGACGGCATATATATTCATCAGCGTAAAGGTAGGGCTGGTTACCCGGCCCGCATATCCTCTGGCCCGAGCGATCCCGCGCACCAGCGTGGTTTTACCGACTCCCAGTTCGCCGGTCAGATAAATTACATCGTCAGCCTCCAGTACGGAAGCAATCTCTTTTCCCAGAGCCAGCATGGCTTCTTCATCGTTTATGATTAACTCCATCGTTGCACCTCAAAAATCAAGCTTGTGTAAGACTATGATACGCGTCCCGGATCAGTTTGAAATCTTCCCAGGTGGGGCGCTTGTAGCTAGTGTTTCTTAGCAAGGCAGCGGGATGATAGGTAGGCATTATCTTTATTCCGTTCCTTTGCAGCCACTTTCCCCGCGACTGTCCGATTTTAGCGCGGGGGTCAACCACCGTCTGGGTGGCCATTGCCCCCAGGCACACGATGATCTTCGGCTGGATAATCCTTATTTCCGCTTCGAGATACTTCCGGCACGCTTTGACTTCATCGGGATTGGGCAAACGGTTGCCGGGGGGTCTGCATTTCACTACGTTGGTAATGTAAACCTCTTCCCTTTTGAATTCAGACGCGGCCAGGATTTGATTCAACAATTGGCCGGCACGGCCCACAAAGGGAAGGCCTTGCTCGTCTTCGTCACTGCCCGGTCCTTCGCCTACGAAAATAATGTTCGAATCCGCGCGACCGGTACCGAACACCACCTGCCGGCAAGTATCCCGTAACCGGCAATCTCTGCAACCCAGCGCTTTATCTTTCAGCATCGGCAAATCATCGTATTCGGGATAAGCTTCCTCTATCTTTACCTCGGGCAGGAAAGATCTATCCCGCCTAACCGGTTCGGATATCATAGCCGGCGCTGTAGGGGGTTCCGCTTGCTGCCCGGGCTCATTGTCATCAAACAGCCCTTGCTGTTTAATTATCATTCTTTCCCCTCCCTTATGGTTTTAACCGTTTCGCATATGTAAGTGCCGGTCGTATACTTCATATTCATTCAACATTATAGCTGATTTGATCCCCTTTGACGAATTATAACAAACAAATCGGACCTCGTCGTGCTTTAAACACTCACGAGGTCCGATAGGGTGACAAGTATAAAGGCGGTCGGGGGCACGTCTGATTATTGTGCCGTCAGCAGGCCGTAATTTTTCATCTCCTGTTTCAATACCGCCAGGTGATCAGGACTCATCTCCACCAGGGGCATGCGGCAATTGCCCACGTTCATGCCCATCAGATTCATAGCCGCCTTGATGGGGATGGGATTTACTTCGATAAACATGGCCTTAATGAGGGGCAAAGCCTGCAACTGCATTTTTCTGGCGGCCTCGATCTCGCCAGCCAGATACAAAGCCACCATCTGGTGGAAATCCGCCGGAATCAAATTAGCGGTGGTTGAAATCACGCCTTTTCCTCCCAGCGACAGCAGCGGCACCACCAGACTGTCTTCCCCGGAATAAAGGGTCAAATCCTCTCCGCACAGGTTGATGATTTCTCCCGCCTGGGCAAAGTTGCACTCTTTCAAGGCGACGATATTCTTGATCAGTGACAATTGCTTTACGGTTTCCGGGTTTATATTCAGATTTGTTCTGGAAGGAACGTTGTAAAGAATCATCGGGATGTTGACGCTGTCGGCAATGGCCTTAAAATGCGCATACAAACCTGCCTGGGTAGTTTTATTGTAATAAGGGGTAACGGACAAAATCGCGTCCGACCCGGCATCCTCGGCCGCCCAGGACAGCTCGGCACCGTGGCTGGTATCATTGCTGCCGGTTCCGGCAATGACCGGCACTCTATGGTTGACCTGACCGACGGTGAATTTAATCGCGGCGATATGATCGCGATCCGGAATGGTGCTGGCCTCACCGGTGGTTCCGCAAATGACGATCGCATCGGTGCCATTATCGATTTGAAACTCGATTAATTCCGCCAACTTGTCAAAATCAATCGCTTCGCCTTTAAAAGGAGTAACAATAGCTACAGCCGACCCGGTGAACAAAAGCGGTTTATTCATTTTCGTCCTTCCTCTCACCCCGTCATTATCTG
>DATMYB010000067.1:0-2983 GCA_035561215.1 Syntrophomonas sp.
AATTATTAATTTGCTTGATAATTTTTTGCAATAATTTTGCACGGAGAGGGGGGCTGACCGCCGAAAAATCAGGATAAAGCATATTCCCCGCAAACCAATCAAGAAAGGAAGAGTGAGAAATGTCCTATAAGTACTCATACAACACCAGAGATATCAAGTTCATTATGAAAGAATGGTTACCGGTTGAAGAAATCCTGGCCTATCCTAAATACAGTGAATATTACAGCCTGGACGATTTTGACACCATCATCGACCAGGTACGGAAGATCTCTGAGGACATCATTGCTCCCACGGCGGAAGATGCCGACAATATCGGCGCCCAGTGGAGAGACGGTCAGGTTTATATCCCCGAATCATTCCACAAAGCGGTTCGTTTCCTGCATGACAACGGCTGGGGCACCAGCAATTTTGACGAAGAAGCCGAAGGCGTACTGCCGACGGTACTGTACAGCATTTTATCCGAAATAATGGCCGCCGCCAACCCCGCCTTGTATGCTTATGTCGGTACCGGCAGCGGAGTGGTAATGGTTATGAACCATTACGCCAGTGACGAATTAAAAGCAAAATTTATGCCCAAGCTGCTGGACGGCACCTGGGGCGGAACCATGTGTCTGACGGAGCCCACCGCCGGATCGGACGTCGGCGATATGCTTTCCAAAGCTTTTCCCACTGATGAACCCGGAGTCTATAAAATCAAGGGACAAAAGATTTTCATCACCTGCGGCGACCGCGACGATATGGAGAACATCATCCACTTGTATCTGGCTCGAGTCGACGGCGCCAAACCCGGCACCAAAGGGTTATCACTATTCGTAACCCCGAAATACTGGGTCAATGAAGACGGCAGCCTAACCCCCAACGATCTGCAGTGTATCGGCATCGAGCATAAAATGGGTATGAAAGGTTCCGCCACCTGCGCATTGGTAGCCGGTGAGAACAACAACTGCCGCGGCTATATACTCGGCAATCCTCCCAATGAAGAAGGCGTCGGCGAAGGCATGATGCAGATGTTCCACATGATGAACGAAGCCCGTCTCGATACCGGCCGTCTGTCCCTGGCCGTGGCTGCCAATGCCTATTGGGCCGCCAAAGACTACGGCAAGGAAAGAATCCAAGGCCGTCTGATGACCGATCCCAAAGCCGGCCGCACCTCCATCAACAAACATGAAGACGTAAAACGCATGTACATGCTCAATAAAGCTACAACCGAAGCCTGCCGGGCGCTGTTGTCGAAATGCTATTTCTATGACGACATGCGCGAACATGATCCTGATCCTGAAAAACGCAAATGGGCCCAGGGCAAAATGGATATGCTGACCCCGTTATGCAAGGCTTACCCCAGCGACGAAGTCTGGACTCTGACTTCGGAATCGCTGCAATCCTATGGCGGCTACGGCTACTGCGAAGACTATCCCGCGGCCAACTCCGCCCGGGATTGCAAGATATGGTCCATCTGGGAAGGCACCAACTTCATTCAATCCATGGATCTGATCGGCCGCAAATGGATGCAGGGCAAAGGCAAAATCTTTGCATCGATATTGGGTGAAATTGATGAGTTCATCGCCAAATATGACGGCAACTTCCCCGGTATGGAAAAAGAAATGGAAAACCTCAAAAAAGCGCTGGCTTCTTATCGTGAAATCCAGATGACCATCGGCGGCTTTGTCGGCGAAGGCAAAATCGGCTTGATGCCCATTTATGCCCGCCGTATCCTGACGGCCACTTCGCAGTTGTACTGCGGCTACCTGCTCATGGACCAGGCGGTTATCTGCCAGGAAAAGGCGACAGAGTTGGGTTCCGATCATTATGACTACAATTTCTATTATGGCAAAGTCCTCTCCACCCGTTACTATCTGAACAACGTCGTGCCCAATGTATGGCATGTTCTGGAGATCATCAAGATGGCCGACACTTCCATCCTGGAAGCGCCGGTGGAGATTTTTGATTTCTAAAAAAGCCGGATAACGGCGGGATATGAAACCCATTACAAAACCCCGGAGCGATTCATTATGACTCCGGGGTTTTTGCTGCCTACGGTTTTTCCAGCATATCCGCGAATAAGTCTGCGAGGGTTTCCCATTTCTTCTGGGCTTGCAGCATATCGGCCAATTGCGCGGCCACCCTTTCCATATCCACGCTTTCCGGTTCCATCAGTTTTTGCAGTGTCAGGCCGTCAATGACCGCCAGAATGATGGTACCTAATGTATCCAGACGCTGCTGATCGGAAATGAAAAAAATTTTGGCCACATCCTCGGCAATGCTCTTACGCCAGTTGTGATACCTTTCCGCAAATTTGGCGTTGATCACCTTATTGCCGGTAATTCCCTCCTGCAGCAGATAGAAATTCAACCGGTTGATATCCAGGTTGCCGGTCAGTTGCTCCAAACGTATCCGCAGTACCTCTTCAGGCTTGAGCTGACCTGCATCCTGGAGCAAATGTTCCTTGGAAAAATGAGCGATGGAGAAAATATGCCGGTCGAGGATATCATATATGAGATCGTTTTTGCTGGCGTAATAGTAGAACAGCGTCCCTTTGCTTATGCCTGCGACTCTGGCGATATCCGCTAAAGTCGTTTCCTTTATGCCTTTTTCAGCCATAAGGGACTGCCCCACCGCCAGTATTTTTTCCCGAACCGGCAAATTCCCGTTGTTCTTCTGGTTCACTGCCGTACCTCCCCGCCGTGCGTAAAAAACTTCTTTATTGATTATACCAAACATCATCTTTTCATCATGGGACAACCATAACCGGACTGGCCCCATAAGCCAAAATCAATCTGGTGAGGTTCCGCTAATCGGTTAATTGACCGATGATAATTAAATTGTAAATGTTGTCACCGCCCATCGTCAATCGGCAAAACTTCTATAATAATCGCAAATAATCCGTAAACCCATATCCTTTGCTGATCCACTGCGCAGCTCCCTATTCGGTCATTCAACCGTTTGCGGCAGGACATCAAAAAATCGGTTCACACGGAGTATTATG
>DATMYB010000068.1:0-7414 GCA_035561215.1 Syntrophomonas sp.
TGAATGTATAAACATGAAGGAGCACTTGGCGCAGCATGGGGGAACACTGAGTGTTTGAGTGTTTCCCCATGCGGAGTCTGGCCATGGTTTGTTGGTACATTCAACTAACGAATTATATATTTTTGCAGTGGTATCATGGTATTCCGGTTAAATATCATCCCCGCACCGCACTTACCATCATTTCGCTGTCAGCTGTATCCAGTTTTATGGTATCACCCGTTTCCACTGTTTTTTTCAGTATCTCTTCGGAAACCTTGTCTTCCACCAGTTTTTGAATAGCCCTCTTTAACGGCCGGGCGCCGTAAGCCGGATCATAACCTTCTTTCAAAATCAAACTGCGGGCCGCATCGCTTATCTCCAGATCATAGCCGCTGTCCTGCAGCCGTTGACGCAAATCCTTCAGCAACAGGTCGACGATTTGTTTCAGCTCATCTTCGGTGAGACTCTGGAAAACGATCAGTTCGTCGATCCGGTTTACGAATTCAGGCCGGAACGTATGCTTCAACTGCTCCATCACTTTTTCTTTCATCCGGCTGTAATCCTCGGCTTCATCTACAATTCGGGCAAAACCCATGGCTTTGTTGCGCTGCAGATTCTCCACCCCTACATTCGAGGTCATAATGATAATCGTATTTCTGAAATCCACCGTACGCCCTTGACCGTCGGTCATACGCCCGTCTTCCAAAACCTGCAGCAAAATATTGAAGACATCCGGATGGGCCTTTTCAATCTCGTCCAGCAATATAACGGAATACGGTTTCCTTCTTACTTTCTCAGTCAGTTGCCCGCCTTCGTCATAACCGACATATCCAGGGGGGGAACCGATCATGCGGGAAACCGCGTGTTTCTCCATATATTCAGACATATCCAGCCGAATCACCGCATCTTCACTGGTAAACATAGCCTCCGCCAAAGCCCTGGCCAATTCAGTCTTGCCGACTCCGGTAGGTCCCAGAAAAATGAAGGACCCGATCGGCCGTTTGGGGTTTTTCAAGCCGGCCCGGGCTCTTCTGACCGCACGGGCTACCGCTTTTACCGCCTCGTCCTGACCGATGACCCGACTGTGCAGGATACCCTCCAACTGCAGGAGTCTTTCGCTTTCCTCCATAGCCATCTTGCTGACCGGAATGCCGGTCCAGCTTGAAATAATATTGGTTATCTCCTCTTCGGTAACTACCCCGGCGGTAGTACTGCGCTTGCCCACCCAGTCTTTGCGCAGGTTATCCACCTGGTCTTTCAGGCGCTGCTCTTCATCCCGCAATTGTGCGGCTTTTTCATACTCCTGGGCATTAATAGCTTCTTCTTTTTCTTTGATGATGTCGTCCATTTTGGCTTCCAGTTCCTTGATCTCCGGCGGCAGTACGAAACTGGCCAGCCTTACCCGGGAGGCGGCTTCGTCAATCAAGTCAATGGCCTTGTCCGGCAGGAAACGGTCGGATATATAACGACTGGAAAGGCGTACCGCGGTGGTTATAGCTTCGTCGCCGATTTTAACTCCATGATGGGCTTCATAGCGATCCCTGATCCCTTTAAGAATTTCAATGCTTTCCTCAATACTGGGTTCTTCCACCAAAATCGGCTGAAATCTTCTCTCCAGAGCAGCGTCTTTTTCAATATGTTTGCGATATTCATTCAGGGTGGTAGCGCCAATGCACTGGAATTCTCCCCGAGCCAGCGAAGGTTTGAGGATATTGGCGGCATCAATGGCTCCTTCGGCTGCGCCGGCGCCTACGATAGTGTGTAGCTCGTCGATAAACACAATCACATCGCCGGCGGTCTTGATCTCACTTACGATTTTGGTCAGGCGATCCTCAAATTCGCCGCGATATTTGGTGCCGGCGATCATCGAGGACAAATCCAAGGATACGACTCTTTTATGGCAGAGATTTTCCGGAACCTTGTTCTCGAATATACGCTGAGCCAGCCCTTCCACGATAGCGGTTTTACCGACACCGGGATCTCCGATCAGCACCGGATTGTTTTTCGTGCGCCGGGACAGGATCTGCAATACCCGCTCTATTTCTCCTTCCCGGCCAATGACCGGATCCAGGCGCCCTTCCTGGGCGTCTTTGGTCAGATCCCTACTGTAACCATCCAAGGTAGGGGTTTTGCTTTTCGCCTTGCGCGCCTTCTGGCTCTGCATGGCTGCGGGATTATTGGTTTCCGGTCCGGGCTCCTGGTTCATCATGCCGGTGAATTCGCCTCCCAGCAACAGAATTACCTGTTCCCGCAGATCGTCGAGTTTCACCCCCATGGACAGCAGCACCTGTCCGGCCACGCTTTCATCTTCCCTCAGCACAGCCAATAAAAGGTGCTCGGTGCCTACATAATTAACGCCTTGCATACGCGCTTCATCAAAGGCATTGTTGAAGACTTTTTTAACCCTGGGGGTTATGGGCAAATCTCCTGCCGGCTCTTCCTGGCTGGGTTCATTTTGTCCAATATATTTTTTGATTTCCTCGCGTACGTTCTCCAGATCAACCCCTAGATTCATAAGGGCCTTAGCGCCTACGCCTTCTCCCTCACGCAGCAGTCCCAACAATATATGTTCAGTGCCAATGGCCGGATGTCCTAATTCTCTAGCCTCTTCCTGGGCGTGAATCACGGTATTTCTTGCTCGCTGGGTAAATTTTCTAAACATGTTGTCTCCTCCTTATTGAGTTATTGTATTGATAACTGCGGTTATGCAATTCCCTTGATTTTTTCCTGAATAATCTCTGCCCGTTGGACGTCTCTCTGCAAGGGATCCAGTTCCTGGGCCAAACACTTCTGCAAATGGGCCGGTCGGATAGAAACGATCAGCTGGTTCAGCGCATAGGGCTTAATACCGCTCACAATTCCCAAATCAATTCCCAATCTCACATCTGAAAGTAAAGTCAAAGCTTCGGTGGAACTGATAATGCGGGCATGATTTAAAATCCCCAAAGCCCGACCGATTTTGTCCTCCAATTGATATTTAAGATCCGCTTTCAATCTCTCCTGCAGCATGCGTTCCTGTTCCACGATCTGTTCAGTGACCGCCTGCAAATGGTTGCATATTTCCTCTTCCGTCTGTCCCATGGTAATTTGGTTGGACATTTGAAAGAAATTACCGGTAGCCTCAGTGCCTTCCCCATACAAGCCTCTGACTGTCATCCCCAACTGGCCGGTATTCTGAAGAACCGAACCGGTCTGGCCAGTCATCTGCATAGCCGGCAAATGGAGCATGACGGAGGCCCGCATACCGGTACCTACATTGGTAGGACAGGCGGTAAGGTAACCGTTTCTCTCGTCAAAAGCATACTCCAGCTTGCTTTCCAGGAAATCATCCATTTGCCGCGCCAACTCATAGCCGGCTTGTAGCTGCAGCCCCGGCAAAAGGCATTGAATGCGCAAATGATCCTCTTCGTTTACCATGGTGGCAAGGGATCCGTCCCGGTTGAGCACCACCGCTCCGAAAGGCGAACCGGATTCCGCATGCACCGGGCTGATAAGATGCTTCTCCGCCAGTATCCGGCGATCCAGCATATTCATTTGATCAAAACCGGTAAATTCCACTTCGTTTAAGGCTGCCGGCACCTCAGTGCCCTGACATACGCCCTTGATCCGCTGCAGACATTCAGTGCCCGATTTTTGGTCCAGGCGCTGGGGAAACGGCAAATCCGCCAAATTTCTGGCCAGACGGATACGGCTGCTGATTACAATATCGCCTTGCTCTTCATTACTTTCCATCCACTTTATTGAATCGCGATTTATCAAAGTTTCGATACTCATTTTTATTCCTCCTTAGGCCAGCTTGCTTTCCATCTCCTTGATGTGATCGCGGATTTCGGCAGCCTGCTCGTATTCCTCGTGATTCACCGCTTCCTGCAATTGGGTCTTCAAGTGATCCAGCTGTTTTCTGAGTAATACGGTTTCCCCGCCGCGGGAAGGGATCTTGCCTATATGCTTACTGTTGCCGTGAATCCTGCGCAAAGTAGGCTCCATTTCCTGGGCGAACACCCGATAACATTCACTGCATCCTAATTTGCCGGTTTGGCGAATATCGTTAAAAGTCATTCCGCATTCGGGACAGGTTTTAACTTCAGTAGCCGGATTAGCGTCCATCCCATAGCCGATGCCGAAAATACTGCCTAAAAGGTTGGGTATGGAGAATTTGTTGCCGGGATCAAAAATAAATCCGCCTTTTTTGGCTGCACATTCTTCGCACAGATGCAATTGTATGATATTGCCGTTGTACACTTGGGTTAAATGGACCGCGGCCGGTTTTTGTTTACATTCCTCACAATACATTAGAAAGGCCTCCTTTTGATTTTGCAGCTGCTCCTACAGCCTTACCTACAGTTGCAAATAGTTGTACAATGCTCTTACCATTTCCGTATTCACTTTGCTCCGGTATTCCCGGGGCAGATCAGCGCATATATTTATCGCCAGAAATTTGATCATCTCCGCTTCACGGGTGCTCAGCAACTGGCGTTGTTGTAATTTTTCAACGAAATCGAACAAATCGATATACTCAAGTTCGATATCCAACCTGGGGGGACTGCTTTGTCTGATCCTCACGAAACCACATCCGCCCCGGCGGCTTTCGGTGATATAACCTTCCTTTTCCGTGAAGCGGGTACTGATTACATAAGTCACCTGGGACGGCACACAATCAAACGTTTCCGCCAGTTCAATCCTCTGTATTTCTATAGATTTGTCGTCGCTTCTTGCAATCAATACCTTTAAATATTGTTCAATGCGGTCGGCTAAACTCTTTTTCATCTCCAAGACCTCTTTTGACTTTTTTTGACCTTTAATCATATTGTAATGCCTGACGTCATTCTGCGCAACTTCATTTTTCACATCAAGGCGTTGCTTTTATTCTGTTCAATTTTCCTGATTACTATAATCGTCACCAGCATCGCCGGTAATTTTGCGCATAATTTCTTCACTTTCATATTCTCACTTCAGACGGGAATGATTATAATGATTATGTTAAATATGCTGAACGGAGTTAGAGAATGTCTTCAATTTTTCGTCTTCGTCCCCTTCTGGCTATACTTCTGATTTGCTCATATATTATTCTCACCGCGGGCGACGTAGTTTCAGCTGAAACCGTTGATTTATCTGCGATCACCGCTGCCTCTTACGTATTAATGGATGCTGATTCCGGTAAAGTCCTCCAAGCGCGGCTGCCTGAACAGGAATTGCCTCCGGCCAGTACCACGAAACTAATGACCCTGGTATTAGCCCTGGAGGCTATCGAACAGGGCAAGGTGCACAAAAGCGACCTGGTAACCGCCAGTGAAAAAGCTTCGAGAATGGATGGCTCCCGTATTTATCTTGAAAACGGCGAGAAAATGAGTTTGGACGATTTGTTGAAAAGCATGGCACTGGCCTCAGCCAATGACGCCAGTGTTGCCGTAGCGGAAGAGATAAGCGGCAGCGAGGAGAAGTTCGTCGCGCAAATGAACGCTAAAGTAAAAAAAATCGGCATGAAAAACAGTCATTTTGAAAACGCCAGCGGCATGCCTGCCGATGATCATTACAGCTCGGCTTATGATTTGGCCCTGCTGGCCCGTTACGCGATTGGCAATACCGACATCTTGAGCTACTCCTCGCTCAAACAATATACTTTGCGTGACGGTACTTTCCCCATTTATAACGGCAATAAGCTGCTCTGGTATTACGAAGGAGCGGATGGTTTAAAAAACGGCTATACCTCCGCCGCCAAAAACTGTTTGATTGCCACCGCCAAGCGCGGCCGTTTAAGACTTATTGTCGTAGTGCTGGGATGTTCGATGAAAGGAAGTCAAACCAGTGATGCCGCCAGTTTACTGGATTACGGTTTTGAGAATTACGTTGCCGCCAATCTCCTTCCCCGCCAAAGTGTATGCGGCGCCGTGAAGGTTAAAGCCGGAGCGGCTAAACAGGTTGAAGCAATTATATCCGACGAGTTGAATGCCATCTATGACAGGAACCAGGGAATGCATTTTACCCGCCGGCCAATACTGCCTGATAGTATTGAAGCTCCCATCAAGAAGGGTCAAAAATTGGGGACAATGCAGGTTTTCGCCGACGGCCAGCTGCTTAAAACCGTTGATTTGATTGCCGCCGCCGATGTGACGCGGTTAAGCCTGCTCCAGCGGATCATTCATATACATTGGGGATTTAAACTGATTTTTCTGCTGTTTTTATTGACGGTGTTTCTGTTTTATTGCCGGTACCGTATCCATAAAAACGGCGGATCCTGGAACAAGCCCAAGACCCGCCGGCGTTACCGCTACAATGACCGCCGGGATTATTATCGATATTAACAGTTTGCAAGATATCATTGCGCCGCATTATTTTTTAGTGAGGCTGCGCCGCAAAACCATTAAGGCGAATTTGGGAAGGGCCAGTTGCCTTTTGAAGCGGCCGGGCTCTTTTAGCAAACGATACATCCACTCCAGATTAGCCTTGATCATCCATTCCGGTGCTCTGGATTTCAAGCCGGCAACAACATCAAAGCTGCCGCCCACGCCAATCGCTACAGGCACCGCCAAAGCCGATTTAAAGCGGCTGATCCAATATTCCTGTCCGGGCGCTCCCAAGGCCACAAACAGTATATCCGGTTGCAGCCTAGTGATTTCCTCAACGATTTCCTGCTCTTGGGCAGCGTTGAAATAGCCATGATGGGTACCGCATATATTCAAAGGCGGATAGGTTTGCGCCAGCTCGCGTGCGGCTGCCTCGGCCACACCGGGAGCTGCACCCAGGAGATATGCTTTCCATTTTTCCCGCGCTGCCTGCTCGCAAATAAGATAGAGCAAATCTATCCCGCTGACTCTTTCCTCAAAGGGATACCCCAGTCGCCTGCCGGCCCAAACAATGCCTATGCCGTCGGGAGTCACCAGGTCGGCGTCGTTGATGATCTGCATCAGTTGCGGATCGTTTTGCGCCTGATAAACAATTTCGGCGTTTAAGGTAATGACATGGGCTGGTTTTTTATCGGCAATAAAGCTCCTTATTTTATCCAGGGATTCACCCGAGTTTACCAAATCCACCTGGGCCCCCAGGATATCGGCACGATGTCTTGCATCCATATTTATACCTCAGTTCATATTCATCTTTGATTCCCCTGCAAAAAGCCTGATTTGCTCATGTGGAATGTATAAACATTCCGTCGCCAGACTCAGCGTCAAGTGCTCCTTCATGTTCATACATTCCACCAACGAATTATAAGTTTTTGCAGTGGAATCAGTATTTCATTTTGTTTATGAAAAGCCTTTCTCTCCTCAGCCGTGATTTAATTCATAGATCTGACGCAGTCCGTCCAGGGTCAGAAATTCGTCCACCTCGTCGATACTGTCGGTTTCGCCGGCAATCAGGGCTGCCAGCCCGCCGGTGGCGATGACGCGAATATCTCCGCCGATTTCTTTCTTCATGCGGTTGATGATACCTTCCACCT
>DATMYB010000069.1:0-5999 GCA_035561215.1 Syntrophomonas sp.
ACAGATTTTAGTGAAAGAATAATTGCCGCAGAAGAGTGGGTATCCAACCCACTTTTTCTATTGTAAGTGCCCATTAGTAGCCGGTTACATCTAAAAGTTCAGGTGTTCAGACTACTCGAGCAGGAGGGTGAAGGATGGCCAAAGAAACGGTCAAACGTATAGAAAATCTGATCACGCCGGTTCTTGCAGGAATCGGCATTGAACTGTTGGAAGTCGAATACCGCAAAGAGCATGGGGATCAAATGCTGCGGATTTTTATCGATCGGGAGGAAGGCGTGGATTTAAATACCTGCACTCAGGCCACCCGGGCAGTTCAGGATCTTATCGAGCAGGAGAATATCGAATACGACCATTTGGAAATTTCCTCACCCGGCCTGGACCGGCTGTTAAAAAAGGAAAAGGACTTTGCCGCATTCAAAGGGGAAAAAGTGAAAGTCAGAACCCTGCAGCCCGTGGAGGGGCAGAAGAATTTTCAAGGGCGCCTGGGGGACGTAGACCAGAAAATTTTGCAGCTTGAGACGGACGGGAAAATCAATTCCATTCCGCGAGATATAATTTCGATTGTCCGGCTGGATCCGGAAATATAAGGAGGAAGAACAATGTCTAACGAACTGATGCAGGCATTGATTGATCTTGAAAAAGAAAGAGGCATTCCCAAAGCTGCCCTGATCGAGGCCATCAGGACGGCGCTTAGTACTGCCTACAAAAAGAACTTCGGCACCGCTCAGAATGTCAACGTGGAGATGGATGAAATCAGCGGAGCGGTTCAGGTTTATTCCCAGAAGCAGGTAGTAGCCGAAGTCAAGGACAAATCCGCCGAAATATCTCTGGAGGAAGCCCGCGAAATCAATCCCGACGTTCAACTGGACGATACTGTCAATATTGAAATAACGCCATCCAATTTCGGCCGCATCGCCGCCCAGACCGCCAAACAGGTGGTGGTGCAAAAACTGCGTGAAGCCGAACGCAGCATGATTTACGACGAATTTGCGGGCCGCGAAGGAGAAATCGTCGCCGGTACCGTCCAACGGATCGAATCCAAAATTGTCGTCGTCAATCTGGGGCGTACCGAAGGCATTATGCTCCCTTCCGATCAGATCAGCACCGAAAGGTATGAAGTGGGGCAGAGAATCAAAGGCTATATCTATGAGGTCAAAAACAGTACCAAGGGCCCCAGCATATTTATTTCCAGGGCGCATCCCAACTTCCTTAAACGCTTGTTTGAATTGGAAGTGCCGGAGATATATGACGGTTTGGTGGAGATAAAATCCATTGCCCGCGAAGCCGGCTCCCGTTCCAAAATATCCGTACATTCCCTGGAAGAAAGTATCGATTCGGTCGGCGCCTGCGTCGGTCCCCGGGGCATCAGGGTGCAGAACATAGTTAATGAAATCAACGGCGAAAAAATCGATATTATAAAATACAGCAAAGATCCGGAGAAGTTCATTGCCAACGCTTTGAGCCCTTCCAAGGTAATCGCGGTTGATATCAACGAAGCGGAAAAGAAAGCCCGGGTCATTGTTCCCGATTACCAATTATCGCTGGCGATCGGCAAGGAAGGCCAGAACGCGCGGTTGGCAGCCAAACTGACAGCTTGGAAGATCGATATCAAGAGCGAGAGCCAGGCGGCTGAAGAGGAACAGCGGTACGAGGATGAAGAGGAGCGGTACGAGGATGGTGAAAGTTCGTAAAATTCCGCAACGCATGTGCGTAGGATGCCGGGAAATGAAGGATAAGCGCGATCTGCTGCGGGTGGTTCGTACCCCCGAAGGCATTATTGAAATCGATTTGACCGGAAAGAAAGCCGGTCGCGGAGCCTATTTATGTCCCAATCCCGAGTGCCTCAACCTGGCGGTCAAGGGCAAGCGGCTGCAAAAAGCACTGGAGCATGAGATTTCAGCAGACATACTGGATATAATAAAAACACAGATGAAATTATAACTAGCACTCTGTCAACCCTAAGTCCGCATATTATTTGTCGAGGGAAATTTCTGCAGGGCAAGGGGTCGGATTGAGCAGTACTGGACGTATTGCGATTGACGACAACGTAGCCATGCAGAAATTTAGCCGACAAGGAAATGTGGAATTAGAGTTGACAGGGTACTAGTAGCCTGTAACATCTAAAAGTATATTTTATCCGGCGAGAAAAATTCTCGCCATGAAGAGCGGCGAGGGAGGGGAAGGGGTCGTCAATCGTAATACTGGACGTATTGCGATTGACGACAACGCAGCCCTGCGAAAATTTAGCCGACGGGAATTGAAGTTTTAGGCTTAACAGAGCACTAGGGCAAATGAGGTAATAAATAGTCCAGGGCCAGGAAAGCGAATAGCAGCGTAAACAGCACTTTGAATAAAGCCGGGCTTATCCGGTTGGAGATCCAGACGCCGATCTGGGCTCCCACAATGGTTCCCAGTCCCAGCATAATTCCAGCCGGCAGGTTGACGTAACCCTGATACAGTTTGATCAGTCCTCCGCTTAAAGCCAACGGCAGCATGGCCACCATCGTCGTTCCCACCGCCACCTGGGGGGACATTTGCCCTAAAAACATGAAACCCGGAGTAAATATCATCCCCCCGCCGATGCCCAGCATTCCGGTTAAACTGCCGGTAAACAGCCCCAAACCCAGCAAGGCGGGAACGTTTTCCCGGTTTTTGGCATTTGCTTCCGCCACCTCTTTTTTACCGAAAAACTCTCCATAGGCATCCTTTCCCATCCGATAGGTAGTAAACCCAAAAAATAGTCCCAGGGCTATTTCAAGCAGGGCAAAGCTGCCGCTTAGGTATTTAACAAACACATATGAACCCAACAGTACTCCGATCAAACCTCCCAGAGCCGCGTAACCCGCGCTGCGTAAGCGGACATTGCCGGCGCGATAATGACCCTGGGCGGCAGACAGGGAGGTAAAAATAACTGCAAACAAGGTTGTGCCGATGACTTGGGGCAAGTCAAACTTCGCCACCAACTGCAGCGCCGGGATCATCACCACGCCTCCGCCCAGTCCGGCCATAGCCCCCAGACATCCGGCCGCTAAACCGACCAGCAGCATAATAACAATATGGATCGTAAACTCCTCCTCCATTACCGATGCCAGCTATAATACTAAAGTCCCCGGCAGTTTATTTTACTCCTGCCGGGGATGAATGATACAATTATTTTATAATATGCTTAAGCTACCGGCTCGAATCTCTCTTTGGGCGCTCCGCAAACCGGGCATTCGTCCGGTGGCTCCGGTCCCTCGTGAATATAGCCGCAGACCTGACATTTCCACTTGGTTACCCTCTTTTTGCCGCTGCCGTCCCGGCCGATGCTGCGGAAAGCCTCGGTGGTGTTAACCTGGGGCGCAATGATGATCTCACCCAGCAAAACCCCGTCCTGCATGTAGGTCTTTTTATAAAAGTCCTCCACTGGATCCCATACAACGGTCACCCGGCATTTATCTGCATCCAGATTGACTTCCCCGATGGAGAAAATTTCATGATCAAAGGCCGCCAACATGGTTGATATAAGCGGTTCCTTATACTCCAACCAGTCCCCGGCGGCATTGGCTCCCGCCACGTTGCCCATCTCAGTGGATACCGCCCAGAGTCCGATCAAGCGGTCTCCCACCTGAGCCACGTCGCCGGCGGCAAAAACATCGGAAGCGCTGGTGCGCATGCCGCTGTCAACGGTAATTCCACGATCCACGTTAATGCCTGCGGCCCGGGCCAGTTCCACCTGGGGCTTGACCCCGGTAGACAACAGCACCAGGTCGGCCGGTAGCCATTGACCGTTATTTAATTTGACGCCGCTGGCCTGACCGTCGCCGCTGATCTCTTCGGTGCCGACGCCGAGATATAGCTTGACGCCCCGCTCCATCATCAGTTGCTGCAAACGCCGGGAAGCATCCTCATCCAACTGCCGCGGCATAATGCGGGTATTGTTCTCGATCACGGAAACTTCCATCCCCTGGGAAATCATTTCCCATACCGCTTCCAGACCCAGCACGCCGCCGCCGATGACCACCGCGGTTTTAGCCGACTGCATGGCTTGTTTGAGAGTCTTGGCGTCCTCATAACTGCGCAGGGTATAAACTCCCTTTTGATCCGCCCCCGGAATGGGCGGAACATTGCTGTAGGCGCCGGTTGCAAGGATGAGTTTGTTATAAGAAAATATCGTCCCGTCTGCAGCGGTAACCGTTTTGGCCTTGGTGTCGACGGCCGCTATCCGGCAGGAGGTTTTGACTTCCACCTGTTTTTCCTGGTACCATTCGTCCCCGAAAACATAGAGTTTATCATCCTGCAGATCCTCGCTCAAATAATCCGACAGGGCGGGACGGTAGTAAGGCTTCACCGCTTCTTCGGTCAGCATGGTAATGGTCGCGGTAGCATTGCGCTTGCGAATTGCTCCCGCCGCTGACAGGGCGGCGATGCCTCCGCCAACGATCAGGAAAGTATCGTTGGTATCGTTGCTGAATTCATCTTCCAATCGCTCTTCCACAAAGTTCTCCGCTCCCACCCCGCAAGCCGGGCAGACTGCGGGCGGCTCCGGTCCCTCGGCAATATAGCCGCAGACCAGGCAGCGCCATTTCTTTTTGGAAACCGGCTGTTTCTTCTCCAGCACCGCTTTGCCGAAATCCATGCCAAAAGTGAAGGCTTCCTCCAAATTGGCTTCGGAGGGTTTAAAATTGATTCTTAATCCGGGCAGCACTTTCATCCGTAACGAGTTTAACCGGGCCTCGATATTGGGCACCGCTTCGCCGCTCCAACCGTAAGCCCCAAAAGCCGCCGCCACCAAATCCGCGTGGACAATCGGCGAAAGATGAGTCAGCAGTTCCCAAATGGGCGGCAGCGTGTCGCCGTTGATGGTGGGAGATCCGATCAGCAAAGCGTCGGCGCCGGCCAAGGCATCCAGAGCGGATGACACCGGCTCCTCTACCAGATTGAAAGTTTTTACGTTAAAATCAGCCACCATCTCCAGGCCTTCAATGATGCTCTGGCTGATGGTTTCGGTATAACCGTAGGCGGTTACGTAAGCCACTACAATTTTGGGACGCTCGTCTCCGTCCCCCGCCGGCGGCGTCGCCCATTGCCGGTACAGGTCGAAGTAATAAGCTAGATTCTGTCTGAGAATAGGCCCGTGGCCGGGGCAGACTATATCGATGGGCAGATCTTTGATCTTATCCAGCGCTTCCAATACATAGGGTTTGAAAGGGCCCATGATCATATCGAAATAATACTTGTAGGCATCGGTAAAATCTTTAGCGATCAGATCGTTGAACATGCGCGGATCGGAATAATGACACCCGAAAGAATCGCAGGAAAACAAAATCTTATCTTCCCGCAGATACGTATACATACTGTCGGGCCAATGCAGAAATGGGGCGCTGATAATCTGCAGGGTTTTTCCGCCCAGATCCAGTTCGTCGCCGTGATTAAGCTCCCGGGTCTGGAGTTTGCTGTTGGTGATTTCTTTCAGGAATTTGAGGGCCGTAGGGCTGCCCATAACGGTCAAGCCAGGAATTTTGTCGGCCAACTGCTTTACCGAGCCGGAATGATCCGGTTCCGTGTGGTTCATGATCAGATAATCGATTTCCTCCAGTTTGACCACTTGCTGCAAATTGACGATATATTCATCGAAAAAACGATCCTTGACAGTTTCGATCAGACACGTCTTTTGCGTACCTTTGATCAAGTAAGCGTTGTAAGAGGTTCCGTATTCGGTACGCATTACGATATCGAAAATTCGCAAATCCGGATTTTGAACGCCAACACTGTAAACATTCTCTTTTATTTCCAAAGCACCCATCCTATCAACCTCCCTTACCAAATGCTGATATACTTTTAATGGTTTAAATACATATTAAGGTTTTTAGGCGGTAAGAACAAGCCCAAATAAGAACTGATGCCGCGATATTTAATTCCATTCATCCCCGACAGCGGTTGGCGGTTTGACCTCAAAAAGACTTCTTTAATTATCATTATCCTAGTAGTCTGTGTCGCCTAAAAGTTTAGGTTATCCG
>DATMYB010000070.1:0-4239 GCA_035561215.1 Syntrophomonas sp.
CTAATGATGATGGCCAATCCATAAAAGGGAGAAAAGCCTGCTGCCTAACACCTGAATATTGGGTATATTGAACTAATAAAAGGGGGGTTATATAAGCTAAACTTAAATGCCGGCTTTTTTAGTTCATTACGCTTTTAAAACATCTCCGGCAATTACCAGTTTCTGCACCTGAGCAGTCCCTTCAAATATCTGGAATATCTTGGCATCCCGGAAATATTTCTCCACCAAATAGTCTTTCGTGTAGCCATAACCGCCATAAACCTGAACGGCATCAGTACTGACTTTCATGGCCGCTTCGCCACCCCAATACTTGGCCAGTGAAGCCTCCTTGGTATAGGGCAGTCCCTGATCCTGATTACTGGCTGCTTTTTGGTAGAGCAGGCGGGCTGTCTCGCACATAAGAGCCATATCCGCCAGAATGAACTGGATTGCCTGGAAACTGGCGATCGGCTTACCGAACTGCTGCCGTTCCTTGGCGTATTGAACTGCGCATTCAAATGCTCCCTGGGCCACGCCGGTGGCCATGGCACCCACTACTGCGCGGGATATGTCAAGGGTCTTCATCGCGATCTTAAAGCCATCGCCTTCTTTGCCCAGGAGATTTTTAGCCGGCACCCGTACATCTTCGAAAATGACCTGAGTGGTGTTGGAGCTTCTGATACCCAGCTTGTTTTCTGGAGGGCTGATGCTGATCCCAGGGGTGTTCCGATCCACCATAAAAGAGCACATCCCCTTGTATCCCAGCTTTTTATCCAAAGTGGCAAAAACGGTATACAGACCGGCCACACCGCCATTGCTGATAAACTGTTTGGTCCCGTTCAAGACATAGTCATTCCCATCCTTGACACAGCGGGTCGCCAATCCACCAGCGTCAGATCCGGCGCCAGGTTCGGTCAGACAGAAGGCGCTGAGCACACCTTCCATTTGTTTCCCATACCACCATTTCTTTTGCTCATCACTGGCCGCAATATAAACCGGATCGGGTCCCAGCAGCGTAGATGCGGCCATCGTGGTCCCCAGTCCCGCATCACCCCGGCATAATTCTTCGGCAATAATAGCCTGTCCCAAATGATCAATGCCCGGGCCCCCATATTCAGCCGGCACTCCACAGGTCAGCAAACCCGTTTCCTGCAGCTTGTTCACTGCATCCCACGGGAAGATATGCTCTTCATCCCATTTCTGACAGTTGGGAAGTATCTCATTATTGGCAAAATCGCGGGCCATTTTTCTTATCATTTCGTGCTCTTCAGAAATACGAAAATCCATTTATTTTCCCTCCTTCATTTTAATGCCTCAGCTAGATATCTCTGGTCCATAGAGATGCCATGGCCATACCGCCACCAACGCACAGTGAAGCTCCTCCAACAGTCAGATTCAAGCGCTCCAATTCATAATAAAGACTGACAATAATACGCAGTGCAGTGCAACCTACGGGATGCCCCAGCGCAATGCCCGAGCCATTATGGTTGACCTTATTCATGTCAATTTCCATGCCAAATTCTTCTTTTAACATGCGTCCTGCGCCTAGCCACTGGGCTGCGAAAGCTTCGTTGATTTCCCAGTATTCAACATCTTCAAATTTCATTCCCGCCTGCTTAAGACATTTGGGAATGGCAACTGCCGGCCCCACACCCATTATTTTGGGATCTACTCCTTCGGAGCAAACATTAATCAGCTTCATTAAGGGCTTGATGCCTAATTCTTGAGCTTTCTTCTTAGACATTAAGATGACCGCTGCGGCACCATCATTGATTCCGGAGGCATTGCCGGCCGTTACTACGCCACCCTTTTTGAAACCGGGCGGTAATTTCCCAAGCGACTCCATGGTCGCATCAGGGATCATGTGTTCGTCATTTTCAAACAGGACTGTGCCTTTCCTGGTTTTGATTTCTACGGGCACGATTTCCCTTTTAAAGATCCCCTCTTGTACCGCCTTAGTCGCCCGCTGATGACTGGTCAAAGCCAGTGCATCACATTCTTCTCTGGTTATTCCATATTTCTCCGCAACATTTTCCGCTGTAATCCCCATATGTCCGGGAACCAGTTCATCCACCAGTCCATCAGACAGCATGGCATCCAATATCTCTCCACTGCCCATG
This sequence comes from Syntrophomonas sp., assembly GCA_035561215.1. Classification (GTDB taxonomy): domain Bacteria; phylum Bacillota; class Syntrophomonadia; order Syntrophomonadales; family Syntrophomonadaceae; genus Syntrophomonas_B. The sequence continues at coordinate 2,100 of DATMYB010000070.1, forward strand.
CGATATCCCATGCGTGCTTTGGGTAATAGATAGGGTATATTGGTCATGCTCTCTGTACCAATAACCAAACTAATATCGACTTTGCCCAACATAATATTATAGGCGGCAACTTCCATCGCTTTCATACCTGAAGCGCAATTTTGATGAATATTAGCTGCACTGCTTTTGACCGACATGCCAAGCCGCATGGATACCTGCCGGCCCTGCATAGAGCCTACCCCTTGCTGGAAGACTTCTGCCAGGCATATCTCGTCAATGATTTCCGGGGAGATCCCGGCTCTTTCAATAGCTCCTTTACCCGCCGTGATAGCCAATTCACGAGCGGTTACATCCTTCAAGCTGCCCATAAACCTACCAATAGGCGTACGACAGGCGCTTACTATGACAACTTCATTTATTTCCATTAATAAGTCCTCCCTTTAATACTATTTGCCTATGAACTGGGGCTTGCGCTTCTCCAAAAAAGCCTTCATCCCTTCCTTCTGGTCTTCGGTTGAGAATAAGAAAGCCATGTTTTTAACTTCATAGGCCAGTCCCGAGGCCAGGTCCACATTCATACCGTAGTTGATGCAAGTCTTAGCTGCCTTTAATGCCACCGGAGATTTGGCTGCTAACTTGGAAGCCAGTTTCTTAGCCTCATCCATCAGGTTTTCTTTGGGTACCACTTGATTTACCAATCCGATTTTAAAAGCGGTCTCAGTATCTATGGTCTGACCGGTCATAACCAAATACTTCACCCATCCCGGCCCTACCAACCGGGTTAAGCGCTGAGTGCCTCCGGCCCCAGGTATGATGCCGAGGTTGATTTCCGGCATGCCGAAGACCGCCCCCTCGGCGGCAATCCGTATGTCGCAAGCCAGAGTCATTTCACATCCGCCGCCCAGGGCCAAACCACTAATAGCGGCGATTATCGGTTTGTCCAGCTTCTCCATTTTTAAAAAGGTATGCATTACCGACGATGCAAAGGTTTCCACTTCCAATGGGCTGGCCTTCGACATAAAAGCGACATCGCCGCCGGCGGCAAATACTTTTTCTCCTCCGGTCAGGATCACAACCCTTGCTGCCTGGTCTGCTGCAATATCATCAAGAATCTGCGATAGTTCTGCAATTAATTCTCCATTAATGGAATTCATGGCTTTGGGTCGATTGAGGGTTACGATCCGAATTCCCGCCTCTTTTTCATATAAAAAATTTTGCAGTTCCAAGTCGCAGCCTCCTCACTTTTTGTAGTCGTAGAATCCCCGACCGCTTTTTATCCCTAAATGCCCGGCTCTGAATTTTTGTTTGAGCGCCAAAGAAGGCCGGTATTTGGAGTCGCCAAACTCCCTCCAGTAATAATCACAGACGCTTAGCAGGACATCAATTCCCACCATATCGCAAAGAGCCAACGGGCCAATGGGCATGTTAGCCCCCAGTTTCATGGCTTTGTCGATCTCTTCCACTGTACCCACGCCATCTTGATAGGCAAATGCTGCTTCATTCAAGTAGGGCACTAATATCCGGTTGACAATAAATCCAGGGCATTCCTTGGCTTTAACCGGCTCCTTGCCAATTTTCCGGCATAATTCCATGATAGTATCGACTGCCGCATCCGTGGCTTCTGAGCCGGGAATCACTTCTACCAACTTCATTACCGGCACCGGATTAAAGAAATGCATCCCCACAACCTTGTCTGCTCTTCTCGTAGCGGTAGCAATTTCGGTGATACTTAAAGCCGAAGTATTTGAAGAGAGAATTGTGTCCGGCTTGCATATTTCATCCAACTGGCTAAACACCTTTTTCTTGATATCCATGTTTTCAACGATGGCCTCAATGACCACATCACAATCAGAGAATTCTGACATACTACTAGTGGTCTTAATTAATGCCACCCGCTGCGCCTTGGCAGTCTCGTCGAGTTTGCCCTTTTCAACCGCTTTCTGCCAGGATTTCATGATGCCCTTCATAGCTTTAGCTACTATCGAAGCATCCACATCTCCTAATACCACGGAAAGCCCCGCCTCGGCTGATACCTGAGCAATCCCGGCGCCCATAGTTCCCGCGCCTAACACTCCAACTTTATTGATTCCCATGATTTTACCTCCCGTTTCTCTAAAATAAAACTAACACCCCTTATAGAAAGAACAGCAAATCACTTTTA
>DATMYB010000071.1:0-2759 GCA_035561215.1 Syntrophomonas sp.
CTCCTGAAAAAGTCAACAAAAGCGTACACCCCTCTTTTTCACACTGTTTTACCTGACTTTGGGGAATGAAACAGAAATAATTGAATATTTCACGCAGAGCGTACCGGCAATACGCAACAAGATACCGGTAATTGACAGCAATGATACCGAAGTATTAATCGCAGCAATTCACAGATAGATACCACCAATTCATGCATGGATACCACTCGCCTGTAAAATAGTTTTGAGGACAAGACCTCAAACATTACAGGAAGGAGACCATGCTAATGGCCAAGAAAATTCAGGTGAAACAAATCTTAGAACTTCGGGCAGCGGGGCTTTCGCAGAACAATATTGCCCAAAGTCGTCACATGTCCAAAAGTTCTGTAAACGACGTGTTTCAAATCGCCCAGGAACTCAATATCTCGTATGACAACGTCAAAGATATGCGTCCAGAAGAGATGTATAATCTCTTCTATCCGGACAAGCATGCCCATGAAACACTTTTCCAGTTGCCGAACTACGAGTATATACACGGTGAGCTGTCAAAGGTAGGTGTTACCCTCAAACTGCTCTGGAAAGAATATCGGGATCAGTGTTGTGCCGATGGCGGCATTGCAGTAGGTTACACAAAGTTCTGCACCGGTTATACGCGATTTACTGAGACTAAAAATCTCACCAACCACTTAACGCACAAACCAGGAATGGTGGTAGAAGTGGACTGGTCCGGTCCCACCATGAAGCTGGCAGACCGTATGACCGGAGAAGTCATAACCGTCTATCTGTTTGTGGCCACGCTGCCATACAGCCAGTATTCTTATGTGGAGCCATGTCTGGATATGAAAGAGTCGTCTTGGCTTAATTGTCACATTCATATGTATGATTTCTTCGGCGGAACAACCGTCAGAACTGTTTGCGACAACTTGAAAACCGGTGTCATAAAGCATCCGCGCGAGGGAGATATTATCCTGAATGAAGCGTATGAAGCTTTGGGAAATTACTATTGTACGGCAATCATGCCAGCGCCAGTACGCAAACCAAAAGCAAAAGCATCGGTAGAAGCTACGGTGGGTAAGATCGCAACGGCAGTGATTGCTACGCTGCGCAATGAGACATTCTACTCCTTGGATAGCTTGAAAGCTGCTGTCAGCAAGGCGCTCAGAGAATTTAATGAGGCACCGTTCCAAAAGCGTAATGGAAGCAGGACCGAAATTTTCTTTCAGGAAGAAAAAGCGGCCTTGCGGGAGCTTCCGGCATTGCCTTATGAGATTGCCGAGTGGGTTTATGGCCGCAAAGTATACCCGGATTGCCATATCACTTACAAAAAGAATCATTATTCCTGCCCCTATCAATATGCCGGCAAGCAAGTTGATCTTAAAATCACAGCATCTTTAGTCGAAATCTTCCATCAAGGCGAACGCCTTGCCACGCACAATAGATACCAAGATTATATCTGTAATGCTTGGTCGACCCATCCAGAAGACATGCCCGATCAGTTTCAGCAAATGGAATGGGATGATCAACGGATTCGCAGTTGGGCAGTTTCAATCGGCGACAGTACCGCTGTAGTGATTGATCGCATCTTCGATGGCGTGAAAATTAAGGAGCAGGGATACAATGCATGTCTGTCCGTTCTAAGGCTCAGCAAATCATATTCAAAAGAAAGATTGGAAAGAGCATGTGCGCTGGCACTTACGAAGTTTCGCTCGCCGCGCTACCGACACTTAAAATCCATCCTGGCCTCTAACGAAGATATGATTTACACCAATGACCAGAAGCGAAATGCAACGGTAAATGACACCAAAGGTTATGTACGTGGTGCATCATATTATGGAGGTCATCACCATGATCAATGATGAAACCCGCCGCAAGCTGCGTGAACTTGCCATGGAAGAAATGATCACAGCCTTGGATTTGCAGAATAATGACTGCCTTTATGTGAACCTTCCCTTTGATGAGCGGATTAAGATGCTGGTGGACTATGTTTTCCAAGAAAAATATAACGGGAAAGTGAAGCGCCTTTTAAAACAGGCACGATTCCGTATCCCGAACGCTGAGATTCATGATATATATTACCCGAGCCGGGGACTCGATCGCGACCTTCTGTTGGAACTGTCCACCTGCCAGTTTGTACACAATTATTCCAACATCATCTTGCAGGGATTTACCGGCTCCGGGAAAAGTTATCTGGCTTGTTCCATTGGCCGTCAGGCCTGTAAGCAGAGCATCCGGACCAGATACATTAGAATTCCTGATCTGTTGATGGAAAGGGATGAAACTGCCGCAGAGAAAAGGGGCTTAGGGAAATTACTGACCAAGTACAGTAACTACAAGCTGCTCCTGCTGGATGAATGGCTCTTGAATGACTATTCCGACGAGGAACTTCATTTTTTGTTTGAATTGATTGAGCGACGCTATGATGCTGCCTCCACAATCTTTTGCACCCAGTACAAAGTTGAAGATTGGCATGGCAGACTGGGCGGCGGGGTCCTGGCTGATTCTATCATGGATCGAATCATTCACAAATCTTTTCAACTCTATTCTGGAGACATAAATATGCGTGAGTTTCTCTCAAAACGATCATGATACTTCAGTGGATACCGCCTCGCTACCGAAGCGGTATCCGCTTAAAAACTGCCGGTATCATTGGCGTGAACTAATGGTACAGTTCCCATAAATCGCTGGTACGAAAACCATGAAATAATCATAATAGCAAAGCGAGAATTGCTTAAACAGGTATCCTTAAAAAGAGATTAGAATTAGAATTACCAATAATACTT
>DATMYB010000072.1:0-5478 GCA_035561215.1 Syntrophomonas sp.
GGTCAAGAGGAAATGTGATAATATATGAACTATAAAATAAAATATAGTACATAATTTGAAAGGGATTCGATATGGCTGATATCATTTTTGATAACGTAAACAAGGACTATCGTATGGGAGAAGTCATTATCCACGCGGCAAGGCAGGTTTCATTTCAGGTGAAGAAGGGAGAACTCTGCATCATTCTCGGCCCCTCCGGTGCGGGAAAAACCACGGTGCTTAATCTCTTGGGAGGCATGGAAACCGCCACGTCCGGGAGCATTTTTTTCGATGGCAAGGATATCACCACTATGAACGATTTGGAGTTGACAGACTACCGAAGATACAAAATCGGTTTTGTTTTTCAATTCTATAATTTGATACCGAATTTGACCGCAACCGAAAATGTCGAGCTTGCAAAACAGGTGTGCAAATCGCCGTTGCAACCGGAGGAAGCTCTGAGGATTGTGGGTCTCAAAGATAGAATACATAATTTTCCGGCCCAGCTCTCCGGTGGAGAGCAGCAACGTGTCGCGATTGCGCGGGCAATCTGCAAAAACCCAGACCTTCTGCTTTGCGACGAACCTACCGGGGCCTTAGACACCGAAACGGGGAAAACCGTTCTTAAGGTTCTATCCGATATCAGTCGGAAGATGGGGAAAACGGTGATGATCATCACCCATAATTCTCTTGTCGCACCCATTGCCGACCGGTTGATTGAAATGAAAAATGGCAGTGTAGTTAAAGAGAGCGTACAGAATTCCCCTGCAGATTTGGAGGGGATCAAATGGTAACGATGCTGCAAAAAAAGGTTTTCAAGGATATTAAGGAAAATCGCTGGGCGCTTTTAGCCATCGTGTGTATCTGTTCCCTTGGGATTGCCCTGTTCAGTGGCATCAATCTGTATGTGAGTACGGTTGAAAACGTGGTGGCCGATTATTACGAACAGGCAAATCTCGCTGATTACTGGGTTTATAAAGCGGAAATTTCAGATCCCGACCTAAATAATATACGGGCTTTGACCGAAGTTGAAGCAGCGCAGCGCCGAAAAGTAACCGACATCGCACTTCCCGGAGCATCAAATTCGATTCTGCATATCCATGCCGCCCAGGAAGCGGCTACGATCAATGTGCCGGAGCTTTTGGAGGGCAGCCAACTGGGCGGAAACGAAGTGAATGCACTTTTACTTGACAGCCGTTTTGCTGAGGCCCACGAGCTATCTGTAGGTGATACGATTATCGCTGGAGAGGGTGAACGGCAAAGAGAGTGGTTGATCAAAGGGATTGTCCGGGATGTGGAATACGTTTATTACGCCCCGGAAGGCTTAACCGTTCCCGATTACCACAAATATGGATTTGCCTATACAAATGCTTCCTCTTTGCCGGACGTTTCTTTTAATGAAATCATCCTGACTGTTCAGGAAGGCTCAAATATTTCACAGGAAGAAATTTCGAATAAAGTACGGAAGACGCTTGAAGGCGCTAATGTCCTCAGCCGTCCTCATCAGACGAGCTACCGAAAGGTGGCGGACGCGATGACCGGCATCAAGCAAATCGGGATGCTGTTTTCCGTCGCTTTTTTTTTGACGGCGGCCCTCGTGACATGGATAACCGTATCCCGCATTATGGAGAACCAGCGCCAGCATTTGGGAACGCTTCGTTCTTTAGGTTACTCCAAAAAGGAAATCACGGGACGGTACGCGCTTTTTGGGGTTTTGATCACCATTCCAAGCATGATTTTGGGATGGGTCATCGCCAGATATCTGATTGCTGAATTCCTGTACAGTGTCGGGATCACCTACTACACAATAGACGATACCGGCGTCACGCCTTTTACGTCACATTTCTTCGTATCGGCGCTTTGCGTGGCGACGGTTACCTGCGGAGCAGCAATGCTTTCCTGCCGTAAATCACTGAAATTGACACCGGCTGCGCTGATGCGGCCAAAACCGCCGGCACATGGTCACCGGATTTTGCTGGAACGGATCACCCCATTTTGGCGCAGGCTTAGCTTCAGCGGAAAAATCGTGACAAGAAACCTGTTCCGCAACAAGGCGCGACTTATGATGGGACTTGTCGGCATTATCGGCTCCACTTCCCTGATTTTGTGCGGCTTCGGGCTGATGAATTCTATCAATGCGATGCTTGATAAGGCGTTTGATGAAACGGTGCAGTATAACGTGGAAATCAAGCTCCGAACACCCTCGACCAATAAACAGCTTTCCGATATTTACGATACGCTGAACAGCGCACAAAATATCGACGCGACAATGGCGTTTGGCGTTTATCTTTATGGCGAAAAAAACGGCAGTGTGCAAAGTCCTTATCTTGTCGTAATGGACGAAGATCAAAGAAGTCTCAATTTCAAGGACACGGAAGGCAATGCGATCCGTTTGCCGGAGGACGGGGCGCTGATCACTCCGAGGATGGCGAACTACCTTGGTGTGGATGTGGGCGATACGATCACGGCAGAAAGCTTGGATGGGACGGTTATTCCATTTAAAGTCGCGAACATTGTGGATTTTCCTGTCGGAAACGAAGTATATATAGGCAAAACCGCATTTTCAAAGGCGTCAGATCTGCCGTTCCTTGTCAGGACGCTTCTGATAAACGGGCAGGGATTAGACTTGGGCAAGCTGAAAAACGACCCAAGAATTTCACTGGTAGAAACAAAAGAAGAAATGCGCAGCAATATGATGATCGTTCTGGAAGCCTTACAAAGCTTTCAGGTGATCTTGATTGTATTCTCCGGGCTGCTTGCCTTTGCTGTTATGATGGTGTTGGGGCGCATGAATTATTATGAACGAGTCCGGGAACTTGCGACACTGAAGGTTCTGGGGTTTCATCAAAATGAGATGAAAAGACTGGTACTACGGGAAAACATCTGGATTACATTATTCGGTCTGCCTTTCGGTTTCATCATTGGCTCTTTTCTGCTTTCCGCCATACTGGATCAAGCGACGACGCCGGACTTGGAAATCTTGCCGCTAATTACTGTTTTCAGCATCATTGTGGGTTGCACTTTAATGATTGCGTTTACAATGCTTGTGAATTACATCATGGGGCGAAAGTTCAAAGGCATAGATATGGTGGCATCGCTGAAAAGCGTGGAGTAATTATTTACATGACTTCATTGTATTCACATAAAATATGTCGGCCGACAATATATGACTGCCTCTTGTTTATTACAAGGGTAGGTAATTAAGTGTGCTTTTTAGGCCTTTCAATGGCAGTTATGGGATTGGAGGGCCTTTTATGCGCCAAAACTATTTGATCTGCTAAGGGAGAAGCCGTCACTTTACCGTGACGGCTGATATAGCAAAAGTTTTCTTCCTACATAATCTAAAAAAATCACAGGGATTTTTGAGCGCATATTGCACTTATTTTTTATTCGATACCTTTCGGGGATTTAAGCGGAATTTTAATATGCGTTTATTTTGCCTTTATTTATTTGATATTGTCACGGTTGGAGTATTCTTTGATGCAAATACCGTCCGCTTCCACAAAAGCGATTTCAGGATAGGGATTCTTGACGATTTTACCGGATGAACGCGAAATACGATCCGCAATGCGCAGTTGACGCGGAGTCAAGGTCAGAGCAAAGATGGTGCTGTTTAAATCGCCGAAGCAGCCGGCATGGGCCAATCCTTCCAGACGACCCAGCACGACTACATCATGGGCGGCTGTAATTTCAGCGCTCTCATGTACGTCTCCCCAGACGATGACCGACCCGTCGCTGTGGACCTTCTGGCCGCTACGTAACGTTTTATAGATCATCAAATCCCGGCTGGAGGGAAGAGAAGCGTTGACTGGCGGCCGAGGCGGAGCCGGCGGCGTCATATTGTTCAATATCATGCCGTAGTCAAGGCAGAGTTTCTGCAGTGAAATAATTTCTTCGGGACTCAAATTTTTCAATCCGTCCCCCTGGAACAGAACCGGGGAACCGCTGAAGAGTTGCAGGCTATTTTCTACGCGGGTTTTGACCAGTTCCATTAATTCATCCGGAGTGCCGGATTCAAATACGAATATTAAGTTGTTGTTTTGCCCTTTCACATCAAGTTTCGCCAAATCAAACCTACCTTCCTTTGAGCGGAATGCTGATATCAAGCGCCGCTTGACGGCCCTCAGTGATAAGATTGACCTCGGGACTTCCGTCTATATCAATATGACGGGCGATGACTTGCAGAATTTCCTCTTTAATGGTTTCCATTGTGTCGGCATTAACCGTCAGTCGATCGTGGGTCAAAACCACCCGCAGGCGGTCATTGGCCTGCTGGCGACTGGAATTTTGGTCTCCGGCGAACAGTTTTTTTAATAAATCCAGCACTATGTAACCTCCCTCTTTAGCTGCGTGTGAACAAATTGCGCTTTAATTTGTCCCAGATGGAATCTTCCGGCAGAGTCATGGTTTCAACATCTTCGCCGGTCAGACGCTGGACGATGTTGCTGAAGGCATTAGCTGCCGGAGTATTGGTCAGTACGATGGGTTCACCCCGGTTGGTGGAAATTACTACGTTTTTGTCTTCTGGTACTACCCCCAGAGGTTCGATGCAAAGGTGCTCGATCAGATCGTCGATGCTTAGCATATCGCCTTTTTTGACCATGTCCGGGCGCAAACGGTTGATCAGCAGCTTTATGTCCTTAAAACCGGCCGATTCCAGCATGCCGATAATTCGGTCTGCATCGCGCACAGCCGATACTTCGGGGTTGGTGACGACGATGGCTCTGTCGGCTGCCGCTACCGAGTTTTTAAAGCCTTGTTCGATGCCGGCCGGGCTGTCGATAAAAATAAAATCAAATTCCTCACGCAATTCATCGCAAATGGCTTTTATTTGTTCGGTGGTGATATCTTCTTTATTTCTAGTTTGGGCGGCAGGCAGCATAAACAGGTCGGGAAAACGCTTGTCCTTTACCAGGGCTTGTTTGAGTGTGCATTCTCCCTCCGCTACCTGAACGATATCATAAATTACGCGGTTTTCCAGTCCCATGATCAAATCCAATTTTTTCAGACCAATATCGAGATCCATAACCACTACTTTATAACCGAGTTTGGCCAGACCAGTGCTCAGATTGGCTACAGTGGTGGTTTTACCTACTCCGCCTTTCCCGGACGTTACTACATATACCTGGCACTCCTCCAAAATATTGCCCATTAAAATGGCCCTCCTCATATTGCTCTTGTAATCACTGTCGGCAGGAATAATTTTAGAATGCTGACCGACATTTACTATTTTCATCATTTTATAGCAAATCTCCTGCTGAATAAACTGCTATTTCTAACAAGACCGTAGCTTTAACTTGTTTTAATCGCTTTATAACAATAATAAAAAATATCGACAATTTTTGAGCGAAGCAGGGGTCGGTTTTCTTGCTTCCTGCTTGTTTTCCGGTTAAAACACCGGGAGGGACGGTTACTGATCCGTTTATGGCGTATAATAGCTGAAATTTATAAGCACGGCTATAATTAATTTGAGTTTTGTGCGTATAAACTGTATATAAT
>DATMYB010000073.1:0-4867 GCA_035561215.1 Syntrophomonas sp.
TTTTCATGCTGAACTTACGGCCTGTCAAATCCATGGACTGGATAAAGTTGGTTCCTTCCCAGATAGAATAAATCTTGCTATCGCGCGCCAGCTGAGCCGCAGGGTACTCTTCAATAAAGCCGTAGCCGCCGTAGCATTGGATAGCTTCTCCGCATAATGGCCATGCCATGTCGCTGATATAAGCCTTAACCAGTGGATTGTTTATCATGAACATGTCATCCGCCCATTCCCTCTCGGCAGGATCGTTTGCAGCCAGGGCAAAATCGGTATACCAGTAGGTCTTATAAAGCATGGCTCTCATGGCCTCAGTACAAGCCTTCTGATGGAGCAGCATGCGCTTCACATCTTCATGTTCAATAATGGCCACCCGGGGGCCTTTGGGATCAGTCATTTTATTGCCTTGAACACGTATTTTGGCATATTCACGCGCATTATAATAGGCTTGTTCAGTTACCGATAAGGCCATCAGTCCAGTGCTGAGACGGGATTCATTCATCAGCATAAACATCTGGGACAGCCCCGAGGCAATACCCTTTTCGTTGGGTGGAGCACCAAGCAGGTAGCCATAGCAGTCGTTATTCTCACCATAGGCCAGGGAACAGGTAGCTGATCCATGAAGCCCCATTTTGTGTTCAATTCCCACTGTGGTAACATCGTTCCATTCAGTTATATTCCCGTCTTTGTCGAAACGGTGTTTGGGTACTGCAAAGAGAGAAATACCGGCCGTGCCTTCACGAGCACCTTCAATTCTGGCCAAAGCCAGGTGGATAATGTTCTCCCATAAATCGCCGTCACCGGAAGTAATAAAGATCTTGTTTCCCTTTATCTTGTACACTCCCGGGGTATCGGTCGGAAAAGCCTTGCTGGCCGTAGCTGCCAGATCGGACCCGGCGCCGGCTTCGGTAAGATTCATCGAACCTCCCCACTCGCCGGAAAACATTTTGGGAAGTACCAAGTGTTTTAATTCCTCGTCACCGAATTGTTCGATAACATCAGCTGCCGATCCGCCCAGAATCCATAACATAATCATGGCGGCGGATGCTGAAGTAAGGATTTCATTTTGGCATACACTAAACAGACGGGGAACATGTCCTTCTTCCGCATAATTAAACGCTGCCGCTCCCATGCCCGCCTCACAGACGGTTGCATATGCTTTCTTCATGGACTCAGGGATATAGACTTTGCCATCTTCGAACTTTACGCCAATAGTATCAGCATCGCCATTGGCCGGTGCCACAACGTCTTTGGCAATTTTATAGGCAACATCGATGAAAGCGTCGATATCATCTACCCCGTAATAATCCTTATATTCATCGCATGACAGCAGTCTCTCTGTATCGAGCCATTCCTTGACAATAAACTTCAATTCACGGGTGTCGAATAAATAATTAGTTGCTGGCATATTACCCTCCCTTTCTTTAGAATTCTCGCTGTTAACCTCATAGGCATTGGAGCATGTCCAGTAAACCGATAGCAAAACCAGTGTTTATGCCAAGAAAGCCCTTCTTTATGGCAAGTCTTAGACAATCTTGTTGCTCCTGCGCCAAATGTTCATTTTTTGAGCTTCCTTAACCAATTCGTCTCTGAAATCCGGATGAGCTATAGATATCATTTTTTCTGCTACCTGCCAGGTTGAGTATCCTTTAATACCTACCTTGCCGTATTCAGTTACTAAATACTGAACCTGATAGCGAGGGATAGTTACTATGGTTCCCGGAGGAAGCGTCGGGACTATGCTCGAGAAAACATTTCCTGCTTTGTCCTTTTTGGTGGAGGTCATGCATAAATAGGATTTTCCGCCTTCAGAATCATAAGCGCCCCTGACAAAATCAGCTGCCCCGCCAGTTCCTGATATGTGCTTAAATCCCCATGATTCAGAAGCTACCTGGGCGTAAAGATCAACGCCTACGCAATTGTTGACTGACCGCACCTTGGGATTGGATGCGATTATATCCGGTCGATTGCACCACGATACATCATAAATGGCCAGGCCTGGATTGAAATGAATATAGTCATAGGTGCTCTGTTTTCCTAGAGCAAAAGCATATACGGATTTATTACGCATAAATGTCTTGTTGCTGTTATCGACCATACCGCTATCGATCAGGTGGGGATAACAATCCGCAAACATTTCCGAATGTATCCCCAGATGTTTAAAATCGCCTTCGCAGATTACGGTGCCTATATAATTGGGAAAGGCTCCAATCCCCAGTTGAATACAACATCCGTCTTCTATTTCGTCGAGAATATATTCCGCAATTTTACGTTCTTCCGGACTGGCTTCGGGACTTTCCTCGGGTAAGGTGACCGGGGCAAGATTTTTGCCTTCTATGATATAGTCCACCTTGGAGATATGAACACATTCCCCATAACCGCCGCAGGCGTGAGGAAGCTTGTCATTGGTTTCGATAATCACGATATCGGCTTTCTCAATTTCATCAATGGCAAAACAGGCCTGGATGCTGAGATTGAAATAACCATGCTCATCCATAGGCCTGGCCTGGGTAACGTAAATATTGATGATAAATGATTCCATCACATACCGGTGCGCATCGTGAAAGTTCCAGGGAATATAATAAGCGTTTCCCAGCGCTTGGAATTTACGGTCTATTGCTGAGAAATTACTGGCGTTCCATGTCCAATGCTCTTGTTTAAGATCAGCCAAAACAGTTTTCGGCTCGGGGGCAATGGTGACCGCACCCTTCAGATTCACATCATATAGCTCATTGACACGTTTTGCCAAGGCCTCGTCAAACTCCACTGGTTTGCCGCTGAGATGGCAGTAATGAACCCAATCGCCATTCTTAACCAACGCAGCCGCTTGATCAGCTGTTATTAGCTTGCTTCTATATTCTTCTTGATAAGATTTTCCCATAATAAACTCCTCCAATGTTTCTAAATCATCTCAATAACTGTGGCACCAGCCGGCCCCATACCGGCGCACAGCGATGCTACGCCAACTTTGCCATTTCTTCTCTTTAATTCGTTGGCCAGGGACACGACTAAGCGAACTCCGGTCATGCCTACCGGATGGCCTAATGAGATTCCGGAACCGTTGGCATTAAGCCGGTCATCGTCTATTTTTAGCTGTTGCTTTACAGCCAAACACTGGGCCGCGAAAGCTTCATTGATCTCAAAATAATCAACATCTTTAAGCGCATATCCGGCTAAATTTAGTGCCTTGGGAACGGCATAAACAGGTCCAATTCCCATAAATGCGGGCTCTACGCCATACGATGTAGCTGCTAAAATTTTGCATATAGGTTTTATGCCAAGTTTATCGGCCTTTTCTCTGCTCATAATAACGGCAGCTGCCGCCCCGTCATTAAGACCTGACGCGTTGCCGGCAGTAACCGTCCCGCCCTTTTTAAAGGCCGGCTTTAGCGCAGCCAATCCTTCAAGGGATATATCATCTCTTACGTGCTCATCATAATCAATTACCTTCGGACCTTTTTTTGTTTTGACTTCTATGGGCACGATTTCTTGTTTCCAGATTCCATTCTTGGTAGCTTCACTGGCCCGTTTTTGGCTTAAATAGGCCAACTCGTCCTGAGCCTCGCGGGTTATACCATATTTCTCGCCAACGTTTTCGGCAGTAACTCCCATGTGATACCCATAAATGGGACAAATCAGAGTGCCGCTGGTTAATTCATCGGCTACAGCTTCCCCGTCACCCATCCGGTATCCGCGTCTGGCTTTTTTCAAAACGTAGGGGGAATTGGACATGCTTTCCGTGCCAATTATCAATGCCGCATCGGACCTGCCCAGCATTATATCTGCAGCAGCTATTTCCAAAGCCCGCATGGAAGAAGCGCACGCTTGATGAAGAGTCATGGCCGGCGCTTCCCAGGGAATACCAATCTTTCCCTGAATCTGTCTGGCGGCATTACCGCCGGTACCAGCGGATATACAGTGGCCTCCGGTAACATTATCTATCTCTTTAGGGTCAATACCAGCTCTCTTAAGTGCTTCAGCCGCAGCGAAAGTTCCTAATTCAATGGCTGTAAAATTGGAGAGGGTTCCCAAAAAATCACCTATCGCGGTACGCGCTCCACTTACCAGTACTACTTCTCTCATATATTTATCTCCTCTCTAATGCTAGTTGTGTTTAAACTCCGGGGCTCTTTTTTCAATGAAGGCTTTCATGCCTTCTTTTTGATCATGGGTGGAAAAAGCCATGGCAAATTTAGCCTTCTCTACACCTTTACCGGTAATCAAATCCTTATTAATCCCTGTATTGATTGCTTCCTTGGCAAAACGCAAGGCTACGGCTGGTTTAGCCATTAATTTAGCTGCCATGGCTTTGGCTTCATCGAACACTATGTCATCAGCAACTATTTGATTGACCAGTCCCATCTCCAAGGCCTGAATAGCATTTATATTGGCACCCAGGAAGATCATTTCCTTGGCCCGAGAAACACCTATCAATTTGGCCAGCCTCTGCGTACCTCCGGCACCGGGCATAATGCCCAGCGATATTTCCGGCTGTCCAAATACGGAACATTCCCCGGCTATCCTGAAGTCACAGCACATGGCTATCTCGCATCCGCCTCCCAGGGCGGGGCCATTGATGGCTGCAATAGTTGGGAAAGGCAGGTCTTCCAGTCGGTCGAATGCCTTGTGGATCTTATTGCCATAGTAATAGATATCCAGGGTATTGGCTTCAACCATACCGCTTACATCGCCCCCGGCCGCAAACACCTTTCTACTTCCGGTAAGAATCAGGGCTCTTACATCTGCATCTTCTTCCAAAAGTGTTAGCACCTGATTAAGTTCGTCAATTAACGCTTCGCTGAGCGCATTAAACGCTTTCGGGCGATTTAATATGACAACGGCTAAACCATTTTCTTTTTTATAGATCAAATTG
>DATMYB010000074.1:0-10546 GCA_035561215.1 Syntrophomonas sp.
GCCCAAAATTATAATTCATTAGTTGAATGTATAAATATTCCGTCGCCAGAATCCGTATGGGAAACATTGGTAGCCTGCGTCGCTTAAAGGTTTAGGTTATCCGCCGAGAAAAATTTTTGCAGGGCAAGGCGGAGGATTGAGTAATACTGGTAGTATTGCGATTGACGACAACGAAGTCCTGCGAAAAGTTTGCCGGCGAGAAGCAAAGTTTTAAGCGACGCAGGCTACCAATGTTTCCCATACGGATTCTGGCGACGGAATATTTATACATTCAACTAATGAATTATAATTTTGGGCAGCGGAATCAGAATTTTAATAAGTAATTTTAATAAGAAGCGCGAGGCATCATTTATGGAAATCGTATTAGTCAACCCTGAAATACCGCAAAATACCGGCAACATTGCCCGGACCTGCGCCCTTACCGGCACACGTCTCCATTTGGTGAAACCCTTGGGGTTTTCTCTGGCGGATCGCTATATGAAGCGGGCAGGATTGGATTATTGGGAACATGTAAACCTGCAGGTGTGGGATGATTTTGAAGAATTCGCTTCCGCCTACGCCCACCGCAATTTGTATCTGGCTACCACCAAGGCTAAAACCCGCCATGACCAGGTTAAATATCAGGCGGAGGATGTGCTGGTGTTTGGATGTGAGACCCGCGGCCTCAGCAGCTCTATTCTAGAACGTTATCCCCGGCAGTTGATCAGAATACCTATGATAGATATGGGACGTTCATTGAATCTGTCCAATTCGGTTGCCGTAATTATCTATGAGGCTTTGCGCCAGGAAGGGTTTCCAGGTTTGCTGTAATTAATGCTGTATTAATGGAGGGGATCGATTGAAACCAGGCAAAGCCAACTGCATGCTCTTTGCAGCCCTGGGGATATTTACCGCCGGATTAGTCGCAGTCTATCAGTTCTTGCTTATTCATCCCCAGGTATTAGACCATAACCGGGATTTATTCTACATAGCCATGGCTGCGCCGGCAATTTTTTGGCTGCTGGCTTACGTTCTACTGGGACGGGGACTCTTCAATTTTTCCAGGCCCGACCTTGCCGGCCCCAAAGGAGAATCCAGTCCTTTCCGGCAGGTTTCGCTGGAACGGGGAGCGCCAGCCGAGCCCACCCTGGATATCAGCCTCAGTGTGGAAGAACAACTGGCCTATCTGAACAACCTGATCGATAATATTAACGAATTTGTCTGCATATTTGACCGGGAGGGGCGTATCCGCTATGCCAACCAAAAAGCCTGGGAGACCTGGCGGTACAGCCGGCAGGAGTTGGCCGGCAAATCGATCCTGGATTTTGTGCCTGAGATTTATCGCGAGCATTTGGGTCAAGAAATTGACTATATCATGGATTACGGCGAATATAGAATTCTCGAGGTTCCGCTGCTTTACCGGGACGGCAGCGAACATCCCATGCAACTGCATCTGGCGCCTATCAAAGAAGGAGAAAAAAATGAAGTGATCATGGCGCTGGCTGAAGACATTACGGTTTATCGACAGGCCCAGGAAATCCTGCGCCGAGCCAATGATGAAATGGAAACACGGGTGCGGGAAAGAACGATTGAACTGGAGAAAATGAACGAAGTACTGCGGGTGCAGATTCTGGAGCGCAAGAAGATTGAAGAGGCGCTGCGTATTTCCGAGGAGAAGTTTGCGGTAGCGTTTCGCCTCAGTCCCGAGCCTGTAAACATCAACGCCATGAGTGATGGCAGATATATCGACGTCAATGATGCTTGGCTCGCGTATTCCGGCTATGCCCGCGAGGAGGTTATCGGCCGCACACCCCGGGAGCTGAACATGCAAATGAAACCGGAACTGACCAAACAACAGTTCAAGCTTTTAATGACCAAAGGCTGGCTGAAAGATTTGGAGACCAGATATACCAATAAACGCGGAGAGGTTAGGCTCAGTCTTTGTTCCATGGCGGCGGTAACCATTAATCACGAATTATGCGCCTTAATGGCTTCCATTGACATTACCGAACGCCGCGCGATGCAAGAGGATCTGGCCCGGCAAACGGAGAGACTGAAAGCGACTTTGAGCAATATTGCCGACGGAGTGGTGGCTACCGACAAAGACGGTAAAATCATCCTGATCAACGAAGCGGCTGAAATGATTCTGGGCATAAGCGCGGAGGAAGCAGTGGGAACGGACTTCTTTCAGGCGGTACTGGATCTTAATCCCCACCCCCGACCGGACTATGAGGAGCTTATGTCGCCCCGGCCCGGGGCCAGGCAAATTTTCAGGATGGTTTTTTTCTTTCAAGGCGAAGAGCGGAGCGTGGAAGCCAACCGGGCTTTTATAAGCGACCGGGACGGTGGCCCTATAGGTATGGTGTGGGCCCTCCGGGACACCACCGAAGAGAAGAAAATCAAGGACGAGCTTTTAAAAGCCAGCAAACTGGATTCTCTGGGAGTACTGGCGGGGGGCATAGCCCATGATTTCAACAATCTGCTTACCATCATCGTGGGCAATCTGGCTTTGATAAAAATGATGCATGCAAAGGACGAGGAGATAATATCATTGCTGACGGAAGCTGAGAAAGCCTCCTTCCAGGCCAAGGGACTGACCCAGCAACTGCTGACTTTTGCCCGCGGCGGTGCTCCTATCAAGGTGCCGGTGGATATTGACCAGATGGTGACTGAATCGCTTAATCTCGCCCTCAGCGGTTCCAATGTACGCGGCGAAATATACAAGCTCGAACGGCTCTGGCCGGTCTTGGCAGATGCGGGGCAGCTTAACCAGGTGGCCAATAACTTGTTGATCAATGCCATTCAGGCCATGCCCCACGGGGGCGTAATCAGAGTTTCCGGTGAAAACCTGGTTTTAGAAGAAGGAGAGATTATGACGCTGCCGGCGGGCCGATATGTGCGCATCAGCGTGGCTGACGAGGGAGAAGGCATTCCCGGGGAGCTTATTTCCAGGATATTTGATCCGTATTTTACTACAAAACCCACCGGCAGCGGTTTGGGCCTGGCCACTTCATATTCCATCATTCGTCGGCATCATGGCTATATTACGGTGGAGTCCAAACCGGGACAGGGCTCGACTTTTATTATCTATCTTCCTGTCTGTGATGTAGAAGAGATCGCAGCGACGGAAGACCAGTTCGTTTTGAGTCGGGGGCGAGGCAGGATTCTGATTATGGACGACGATGAGCGCATTCGGGAAGTAGCCGCCCAGATATTGGAGTCCATCGGCTATGAGGCCGACACCGCCGCTGACGGCAGCACTACTTTAATTATGTATCAAGCTGCCATGGAAAAAGGCCAAGCCTATGACGCGGTTATACTCGACCTGACGGTACCGGGACAAATGGGCGGACGGGACGCGGTGAAGGAATTGCTGAAAATCGATCCCCAGGCTCGGGTCATCGTCAGCAGCGGCTATTTTAACGATCCCATTATGGCTGATTACGAGGAATGGGGATTCAAAGGGGTCATACCCAAACCCTACGGCGTAAAGGAGCTTAGCGAGACCATTGCCGGGGTAATCAGCCAGGGTGCGGAATACAATTATACAATATAAATAAAAGGATTGAATCTGACTTTGTCGAATACTGAGCACCAGAGTGGAATAATATTTTAAAGACGGGTGTTATGAAAATGAAGGATGGCGATTTTCCTCTTTCCACGGCGCAATACAATATCTGGCTTAACGAACAGTTTTATAGCGGGAGCGCTATAAATGTTATTCACGGGTCTTTGTGGATGAATGAGCCCACCGATCCGGAACTGCTCCGGCAAGCGATCCTTATGGTAATGGATTGCAGCGATATTTTTCGCCTGCGGTTTGCCGATGATGACGGTGAACCGGTGCAATACCTGGATAACCGGGAATATGAATGCAAAATCGGCCTACTCTGCACCGGCGACGAGGCTAGGGAGTTATTGGACCATCGGTCCGTTACTCCCTTTTCTTTTGAAAATGATAACCTGTACGACCTGTGTATCTATCCGCTGACTGACGGCGCCTGCGTGCTGAGCATCCGCATTCATCATATCCTGCTGGACGGATTTGGTATGCGGTTGCTATGCGACCGAATTTTAACGGCCTATGGAGATTTGAAAGAGGGCGGTCAGGCTGCGGTGGCCCCGTCCTATTTCCTGCAGGATCTGTCCGGCCCCGAACTGGACGCCGAAGCCAGCCGTTCCTTCTGGAAGGACTACCTGGCGGCGCTGCCGGATCGTCCGGTTTTTGCTCATGAAAAGGCGGGCGGCATGTCCAGGCGTATCTTGCCGAAAAAGCTGGACCGGCAGTTGTGCGAAGACATCAGAGGATTTTGCAGCGAACAGCAGGTGACCCCCTATACTCTGTTTGCGGCGGCCCTGGGTTTGTATCTGGCCCGCATCGGGCAGGTGGAAGATGCCATCATCATTCTGCCCCGGCTGAACCGTGACCGGGGGCAGGCGTTAAGTACCCTGGGGGTTTATACCCTGGCGGCGCCGTTGCGCATACGGCCCTATGCCGGGCTCACCTTTCCGGAATTATGCGGAGAGATAATGGGCGAAGGGCAAACAATATCACGGCATAAAGAATACGGATATTCGCGGATCCTCAGCGATTTAAAAGCCGCCGGCGAGGTGGAAGCCAACCTCACCGAATTCACCATTAATTTTCAAAAGGGCGCCTTGACCGCCTCAGCCAAGGCCAGGCTTGATTTTTCCGCTTGCGGGGCCATGGCCAACCACCTGACCCTCAACGTCAGCGAAGACCTTGCCAACGGTTTATATCAAATCGATTACGATTACCGCCGGGATTTGTTTTCCGAAGAACGCATCGCTTTCTTCCATGACTCCCTGATGCAGATCATAAAGGAAGGCCTGAGCGGAAAACGCCTGGAGGAAATATCTTTGCTGACTCCGGCTGAACACGCTTTTCTCAGCGCCATCGGCAGCGGAGACGCGGTGCCGTATGATCCCCAGACTACCGTCGTGTCCCTGTTTAAAGAGGCGGCGGCCCGGTATCCTGATCGAACCGCTATTATTGGCGTCGATAAATCTTTGACTTTCCGGGAACTGGATGCGCTTTCCGACCGACTGATGGTTGGACTGCTGGAGCGAGGAATCGAGCGGGAGCAACTGGTGGCGTTTATGCTCCCGCGGACGGCGCAGATTCTGGTATGTATGCTGGGCATTCTCAAAGCCGGAGCCGCCTTTCTGCCCATCGATCCTCAATATCCGGAAGCGCGCATTGATTATATGCTGGACAACAGCCAGGCCCCTTTGCTTATCTCCGATCCTTCTCTGCCGGCCGCGGACGGGCGCAGCTACGCAGCCGTGGCGGATTTGCTGGCTTGCGATGGAACCTTTTCCCCGTCCCCCATCACCCCGGATCAATTGGCTTACTGCATTTACACCTCCGGCACCACCGGCCAGCCCAAAGGGGTGCTGCTGGAGCACCGGGGAATTGTCAATATCACCCGCCCGGAAAATAATCCCTTCAATCGGGATATTTGCCGTCACGGTCGGGGAATCGTAGCCATTGGATCGATTTGTTTCGATATTTCTCTGTTTGAGATATTTGTGCCGCTGCTAAACGGGCTATTTGTGGTCATGGCTCCGGAAGAAGAGCTGTCCGATCCGGCGGCTATTGCCAAAATGGTCACGGATCATCAGGCCAATATTCTGCACTGTACGCCTTCCCGGCTGTCGGTGTATCTGACGGAAGATTCCTTCACCGCCGCTCTTAACCAGGTGGATATAATTTTATCCGCCGGCGAGGTGCTGCCGGCCACTCTGGTCAACGTATTGCGGGACGATTACGGCGTACGCATCTATAACGGCTACGGCCCTACGGAGATAACCATCGGCGCTGCCATCACCGAGGCGGGAGACGATTTATCCATCGGCCGGCCGATTGCCAATACTTGCATTCGCATCGTCGACAACCAGCTAAGGGATATGCCGGTGGGCGCCGCCGGCGAGATTCTGGCAGGCGGTGCGGGGACAGCCCGGGGCTATCTCAACCTGCCGGAGATGACCGCGGAGAAGTTCATTAAACTGGCCGGTCAGCGTTTTTATCGCACCGGCGACATTGGCTATTTAAGAGAGGATGGCCGGCTTATGTACCTGGGCCGAAACGACGATCAAATCAAACTGCGGGGATTGCGGATTGAGCTGTCCGAAATCGAGAATTGCCTGCGACGGTATGTCGGCATTAATCATTGCGCGGTGCTGGTGCGGGAGATATCCGGACAAAAGCATCTGGCGGCTTTTTATTCTGCGGCCGGCGATATTCGCGTTGAAGATTTGAAATTTTATCTGTCCCGCTTCCTGGCTCCGTATATGGTGCCGGATATCTTTGTGCCCATGGAGCAACTGCCGATTACCATCAACGGCAAGATTGATATACATGCGCTGGGCAAATATCCGATTACAATTGCCCGCAATTACAAGGAGCCCGGGACGCCGGAGGAAGCCGCCCTCTGCCGGATATTCGCGGCGGTGCTGCAACTGGAAAGAGTCGGCGCCGACGATAATTTCTTTGAAATCGGCGGCACTTCGCTGCTGGCAGCGAAGGTCATGCTGCAGGCCCGCAGTGAAAATATCAGTCTATCCTACGGAACCATTTTTACTAACCCGACCCCGGAATTGCTGGCGGCGGCAGCCGGCCAGGAGAGCCGGCCCCGGGAGACGGTCAGCTCGCTGGCCCACCTGGACTATTCCTTGATCGCCCCAGTGCTGGCCCGCAATCAGGCTGCGGATCTGCCGCCCTCCCGACGCCTGGGAAATGTTCTGCTTACTGGCGCTACCGGGTTTTTGGGCATTCATATTCTGAAAGAACTGCTGGATCATCCGGAATCGGTTGACCATATCTATTGTCTGATCCGCCCGAAGGGCACGGCGGGATGCGAACAGCGCCTGAAAAGTACGTTGTTTTATTATTTCGAGGAAATTGAACCGCAGCTCCTGGTTAACCGCCTGTTCGCCCTGGACGGTGATGTAACCACGGAGGGATTGCTTACGACGCCGACGGATTTTCAGATCGATACGGTGATTCATTCCGCCGCCAACGTTTCCCATTTTGCTTACGGCGACGTTTTAGAGCAAGTCAACACCAAAGGGGTTGAAAACGTCCTCAGCTTTGCTGAAAAGCAGGGGGCCGCGGTGGTCCATGTCTCCACCCTCAGCGTGGGCGGATACGCCTCTAAAGAGGAGATAAAGCAAGGCATGGCGCTGGCCGAGGATTCATTATATATAGGCCAAAGAATAGACAGTGAATACATATTAAGCAAGTACAACGCCGAATACCTGCTGCTGCAGGCTGGTGCCGGAGGGGTGCCGGTCAAGATCATGCGCGTCGGTAATTTGCAGGGGCGTTTGGCTGACGGTGAGTTTCAAATGAATCTGCGCTCCAACGCCTTTGCGCGTCAGCTTAAATCCTACGCGCTATTAAAAAGCGCCCCCGACCGTCTGGCCACGGCCAATGTAAACTTCTCCCCGGTAGACGATACTGCCAAGGCCATATTTTTGCTGGCCGGCAGCCCGGAACAGTATACCGTCTTCCACACCTTTAACCCCACCAGCGCTACGTATGCAGCTATCTTCGCGGCCATGGAGGCAGCCGGTTACCCGGTGGAATGGAAGCCCAATCCAGAGTTTGAAGCCATGGTGGAAGACCTGGCCCGGGAGGAAGCCGGTCACCCGCTGGTGGAAGGCTTGTTGCTGGAGCAGCGGGACATTCATTTACGGATGGTGCCCAGCACCTGCCATATGACCGTGGCGTTGTTGGAGCGGCTGGGATTTTCCTGGGGGGCGATTACCAGGGAGTATCTCGACAAATATTTTTATTCCCTTGATACCCTGGGCTTTTTTGATGTGTAATCAAACTGAAAGGAGTCATATAGCATGAGTGTCGATCCCCAAATTACAGCGTTATGGACGCTGGCGGTGACCTTGTCGGGGGTTCTGTCGTCATTTCTTATTCACGCCACCCTGAAGAGAAGATACAGCGGCTGGCTTACCATCGCCGGCTGGACCGTGACGCTGGCGATAGGGTATGGTTGTGCCTACCTCGCCTACAGAGCCGATATTACCAACGATTTTGTGGGCATCATCGGCATTTCCTTTTTGATATGGGCCGCCGGGATCCTGCTCTATCAAAAAAGCCTCTCCGGGAAATTATTCGTCAGCATCATGGCGACCCTGATCGCCAACGTATCTACTTTCTTCTTTTGCGGAACGACCCTGAGTTTTATCGATACTGCGGCTAATCCGTACAACTTTCATACCATTACGACTTTTATGGCCATCAAGGTAGTGTGGTTCGTGATCTTTTATTTACTGTACTATTACCTGGTGCGGGAAGTCATTGTGCTGGTGCTGGATACCCTGGACGGAAAAATGGAAAAATATTTGCCCAGTCCGGTGGTGTCCTTTTTCGGGTTTTATATTATCAACATGATTACCAACCGTTTGGGGGTTTTCCCCGCCGTTCCGGAAATGCGCTATATTTTTATCGGCTTTTACGCCATCATATGTCTGATATTTGCCATCGAGTTCTGGCAGATTTTTGCCGCCGTGTTCTGGTCTTCCCGGGCGCTGAAGACCGAAGCGGAGCTCAGCGTCGCCAGCAATATTCAAAAAGACATGCTGCCCAGTACTTTCCCGGCTTTCCCCGACAGAGAGGAATTCGATGTTTACGCCACCATGGAACCGGCCAAGGAAGTGGGCGGCGATTTTTACGATTTCTTTATGCTGGATGACGCCCACCTGGCGGTAGTGGTAGCAGACGTCTCCGGCAAGGGGGTGCCGGCCGCCCTGTTCATGGTGGTGGCCAAAACCCTGATCAAATACCAAACCCAATTCGGCTTGCCGCCGGGGGAAGTTTTTACCCTGGTCAACGAGCAACTGTGCCAAAACAATAATGAAAACATGTTTGTGACCGCCTTTATGGGCGTGCTCAATCTGAGTACCGGCAGTTTTCAATATGTAAACGCCGGCCACAATCCGCCGCTGCTCAAGCGCAAGCACAGCGACTTCGAATTCCTGAAGGTAAAATCGGGGCTGGTGCTGGCCGGTATGGAAGGAGTACGCTATCAAGCCGCAGAAATCCAAATAAACGAAGGGGACCGTCTGTTCCTTTATACCGACGGCGCTCCCGAAGCCATCAATACTCATCTGCGGGAATTCGGCAACGAGCGTTTATTGGACGCGCTGAATAAAGGGCAGTCGCTGCCCCTGAATGAACTGCTGCCTTTCATAAAAAAATCCATCGATGATTTTGCCGGCAACGCGGATCAATTTGACGATATTACCATGCTGGGCCTGGAATTCCGCCGGAAGAGCCTCGGCGTCCAGGCGGTTTCCTGAGCGATGGCGGATGGGGAGAGAGAGCATGCTCGATCTATATTTGCTGGAGAACACCCATAACCTGGTCAGGCAGGATTACGAAGTTCTTTTAAATTGCATATCGGCGGGGAAAAAATCGCGGCTGAGCCGCTTGCGTCAGCCGGTCGACATACAGCGCTCCCTGTTGGGGGATCTTCCAGCGGCACGTCTGGGGCTCGGATCAATTTCTGCGGCGGATCGAGGGCTTCGGACCGGATTGACCGCATAGCCCGGCTGTTTATGAAGAAGATTATTATTGATAAACCAGTGATTGCCAATTCGGCAGCGTCCGGGTACAGCGGCACGGACTATACTATCAAGGCGAAAGAGGTGGGGACGTGAACTATGAAATCAAAGCGGATCTGGCCGAGATCGAAGGACTGGCGGCGTCGATTGAGGAATTCGGGGAAGCGCATGGCATTGCGCCTAAAATAATATTTGGCATCAATCTGGCCCTGGATGAACTGATCACTAACACGATCAGCTACGGTTATGGTGACGACAAAGAACATGTTATCGGCATACGCTTGACCCTGCTGCCGGAGGAGATTGAAGTTGAAATCAGCGATGACGGCATCGGCTTTAACCCGCTGAAAAAGCCGGAGCCGGATATCAATCAGTCGGCGGAAGAAAGGCCGATCGGGGGATTAGGCATTCATCTGGTGCGGAAGATGATGGATCAGGTGGATTACCGGCGGCAGGACAACCGGAACATTTTAACCATGAGAAAAAACCTGATTTCACAATAAAACCGGCTGCCATTGCCGGTTAAAAAAAGAAACCGTCCCATTGATGATCGGACGGCTGCTTTTATCTGTAAATACTTTGCGAAGATAACATAAACATAATTAATAATGTCTACATTTATTCATCAGCCGGCACGGGAGCCTCAACGGGACATACATCCGCGCATGAACCGCAATCGGTGCAAAGCTCGGGATTGATCACATACTTGTCTTCACCTTCTGAAATTGCTTCCACCGGACATTCATCCGCACATACGCCGCAACTGATGCATTCGTCGGTAATGACGTGGGCCATCTGGTTTCGCCTCCTTGCTACAATCAATTATTTAGAATTATAGTGAACGGTTTTTTTTTTGTCAATTTCAATCGATAATTAATGTCGATAAATAGGCGGTTTGATTCTTACGGAATATTCAGTCATAATTGGGGTAAAAATCCAATGATGCCGGACTGTACATGTA